>JBOGKL010000246.1:0-10918 GCA_050745525.1 Terriglobales bacterium
TGATCCAGAGCATGGCGTCGAACATGGCGCTGTCGGGGAGCGTGACCACCTGCTCGACAAAACGGCTGACCACCCAGCAGGTGTTTTCGCCCACTTTCTTGACGCGCAGGCCGTCAATGATGGAATCCACCCGGTCGAGCGTGACCACGTGGCCGGCGGCGACGCTCTTCTGCATGCCCGGCGAGCCGCTGGACTCGACGCCAAAGATGCGGATTTTGGGATTGCGGGCTTTGAGCGCCATCGAGGTGCCGCTGATGAGCCCGCCCCCTCCGATGGGGACCACGACCACATCCACCTCGGGCCAGTCGTCGTGAATCTCGAGGCCGACCGTGCCCTGGCCGGCAATCAACTGCGGGTCGTCAAAGGGATGGATGTAGGTATAGCCGTGCTCGGCCACCAGGGCGCGGGCACGAGCGTCGGCTTCGTCCCAGATGGCGCCCTGCAGGACGACCTCGGCGCCGTAGGCCTTGGTGGCCTCAATCTTCGAGGGCGTGGCGTTTTCCGCCATGCACACCACCGCCTTCATCTTGTGCAGGGCCGCCGCCAGCGCCACGCCCTGGGCGTGGTTGCCCGCCGAGGAGCAGATCACGCCGCGGCGCTTCTCGTCGGCCGTGAGGTGCTGGAACTTGTTGAGCGGGCCGCGGATTTTGTAGGAGCCGGTGCGCTGAAAGACTTCGGCCTTGAGGCGGACCTCGTATCCGGTGCGCTCGCTGAGAATGCGGCTGGTCAGCAGCGGGGTGTGGTAGGCGTGGGCGGAGACGTGGCGGCGGGCCTGGTCAAAGTCAGCGAGGGTGAGCGCTTGCATACATGGGAGGGTAGCATTATTAGGCGCGGGAGTTATGTGAGGGGGGCGGCGCCGTCGTAGTGCAGGAAGCGTTCCAGGATGGATTCGCCGGTGATCGTCTCTCCGCTCAGCGCCATGGCCAGAATCTCTCCGCCCAGCGCCTGCGGCGCAATCACCAGGTCGGGCTGGACCAGGCGAATGCGGCCCAGGTGCTGGCTGTCGTTGAGCGCCACCACGGTCTCGGCCTTGCCTTTCAACTCCTTGACGGCCAGCACGGTGAAGGCGTTGTCGCTGTCGTCGGCGCGCATGGCCAGCACGGCGCGCGCCTGGGAGGCGTTGGCCTTGTTCAGGACCTCGAGGCTGTTGGCATCGCCCACGATGGTATCGGCGGGATCCACTTCACTGCCCTCGATGGGCGCGTGCGGGGCGATCACGACCACTGATTGATGGCGGCGCTTCAGTTCCCTGTAGGCGCTCACCGCCAGCGGCGTGAGCCCCACCACGATGAAATGATCGGAACGGTTCATGCGGGTTTCCTTGCGGTTGACGATGCGGTTGAAGCTGCCGGCCACGAGCGGCCCGATCACGGCCGTGACCGAGGTGGCAAACACGGCGATGCCCAGCACGATGATCGAGATGGTGAACAGCTTGGCGTGCATCGTGTGCGGGGTGATGTCGCCGTAGCCGACTGTGCCCATGGTCACGATGGCGTAGTAGAGAGCGGTGACCGGGTCGGTCACGGGCGGGGAGAATTGGGCGCCGAAGTACAGGGTGCCGAAGACGGCGTAGAGCAGCAGCAGCAGGCTGCTGATGATGGCGAAGAGCGTGCCCGCGGCCACGCTGCTGCGGTTGAAACCGGCGTGAGCCCAGAGCAGCAGGATGAGCATCGCGACCAGGTAATCGAGCAGTAGGGGCTCGGAGACGTGCGGAAACAGGCGCAGCGCCACGATGGCGGCCACCGACAGCAGCAGCACGACGATCCAGGCGAAGCGCGAGCGCATCACCAGGCCTGCCGACATGATCAGCAGGCCGAGCCCGATGATGAGAAATGTGAGCCCCGCCGGGGCGACGTGCAGCAGCGCACCGGGAAAGCCCGACAGCAGGCGCCCGGGCGAGGAGCCGTAGGCGACGCCGAGCACCAGGATGCCCCCCAGCGCCAGCAGCAAGCCCAGAGGCAGGTGCGGGAACCAAGCGCGGGCGTGGACGCGGTCGCCGAATTGGCGCAGAAGACGGCGCGCCTCGCGCCAGGGCGAGAGCGGGATGGACTCAGAATTGCGCAAGCCGCTCTCAGTTTAAGATAAGACTCTCGATGAAGGACCCTGCATTGAAGGGCGCGGGGCCCCGCGCCTTGCCGGAGGCGGCCGACCGGCCGCATGCCGCGCTCCAGTTCCGGGATTTTCGCCTGTATCAGGGCGCGCGGCTGGTTTCCGTACTGTCGTCGGAGATGATCGCGGTGGCGGTGGGCTGGCAGGTTTACGCCATCACCCATCGCGCGCTGAGCCTCGGCTACGTGGGGCTGGCGCAAGTGCTGCCCAGCTTCCTTTTGTGCCTGGTGGCCGGCCACGCCGTGGACCGCTTCGACCGCCGCAGAGTGCTGCTGTGGGTGCAGGGGGGATACGCGCTGGTGGCGGGACTGCTGTTCTACACCAGCGTGACGCACAACACCTGGGTGGGGGCGATCTACGCGCTCATGGCCGTGCAGGGGGTGGTGCGGGCATTCGGCAGCCCGGCGGGACAGGCGCTCATGCCCGAACTCGTGCCCGCAGAGCACTTCGCCAACGCGGTGACGTGGGGCTCGAGCGTGTTCATGATGGCCACCATCGTCGGGCCGGGGCTGGGCGGGTTGATGTATGGATGGACGGGCGGGGCGGCGTGGGTGTACGCGGCGGCCACGATCGCCTACCTCACCGCCTTGAGTCTGACGGCGGCGATCAAAACGCGCACCGGGCGCATGGAGCCGAAGGCGGCCACGCTGGAGACGCTGCTGGCCGGGTTCCGCTACGTGCGCGAGAACCAGATCATCCTGGGCACGATTTCACTCGACCTGTTTGCCGTGCTGCTGGGCGGAGCCGTCGCACTGTTGCCGATCTTCGCCAGCAACATATTGCATATCGGCGTGCGCGGGCTGGGGCTGCTGCGCGCGGCGCCCTCGGCGGGAGCCATGATCATGGCCGTGACGCTGGCGTTTCATCCCCTGCGGCGGAAAGCGGGCAAGCTGATGCTGACGGCGGTGGCGCTGTTCGGGGCGGCCACGATCGGGTTCGGACTGAGCCGGAACCTGGAACTGTCACTGGGGCTGCTGGTGATCATGGGCGCGGCGGATATGGTGAGCGTGGTGGTGCGGAATACGTTAGTGCAACTGCAAACGCCGCCGCACATGCGCGGACGGGTGAGTGCCATCAATTCCCTGTTCATCGGGAGCTCGAACCAGTTGGGCGAGTTTGAGAGCGGACTGACGGCGCAGTGGTGGGGCGCGGTGCCGGCCACGGTGCTGGGCGGGATCGGCACGCTGGTGGTCGTGGCGGGATGGTGGCGCGGGTTCCCGGCGCTGCGCAGGGTGGAGTCGCTGCAGGGGCCGCCAGCGCTGGAGCCGGCATCCAAACGGCCATGAAGGCAGCACGTATTCACGAATTTGGCCCGAGCGACCGGCTGCAGGTGGAGGACACACCGCGGCCGAAGCCGCAGGAGGGCGAGTTGCTGGTGGCTGTCCGCAGCGCCGGGATCAACCCGGTGGACTGGAAGATACGGGAGGGGAAACTCGGCCGCATGCCGCAGCCGCCGTTTACCTCGGGCCAGGACTTCGCCGGAACGGTGCTGGAAGTCACGGGTGCAAGCGGAGCGTATTCACCCGGCGAGCGCGTCTTCGGTTTTGTGCGCGGCGCCTACGCGGAGTTTGCGGTGGCGCGGCCAGAGGAGATTGCGCGCGTGCCGGACGGGGTGGCGTTCGAAACCGCCGCGGCGCTGCCGACACCGGGGTGTACGGCGGTGCAGATGCTGCGCGCGGCGGGCATCCATGCCGGCTCGCGGGTGCTCGTTCAGGGCGCCGGAGGCAGCGTCGGCTCGCTCGCCGTGCAACTGGCGCGGCGCGCGGGAGCGGAGGTGGCGGCCACCGCGCTCGGCGGTGACATTGGCTATGTGGCCAGCCTCGGCGCCGATCCGGTCATTGATAATGCCGGCGAGCGGTTCGAAGAGATGGTACGCGAACTGGACGCGGTGGTGGATCTCATCGGCGGCGAGCTGCAGTTGCGCTCGCTCGCGGTGCTGCGGCCGGGGGGCGTGCTCGTCTCGAGCGTCGGCGTGCCATATGCCGACGAAGCCGAGCGCCGCGAGGTGCGGACGGTGGCGTTTCTGATGCAGCGCAGCGCCCCGGACCTGATCAACCTGGCCCATATGGCCGAGGCAGGGGAGCTGCGGGTGCGCATCGCGCGCGTGCTTCCCTTCCCGGAGGTGCGCGAGGCGCAGGAATTGAGCCAGCACGGGCACGCGTCGGGCAAGATCATCCTGCGGGTAGCGTAGCGGCTCGCGGCGGTTCGCGCCGCCTTTTGCCGGGGCTTCGCCCCGACGGCCTCCCGCTGGTCGGCCTCCCCCGGCATCTTCGGCGACGGACTCGGCCGCTGCCGTGAGGTGGACTAAGATAGTCGGTGATGGATACACCGGTACGGCTGGAACGCACGCCGCTGTTTGTGCCCGCCAACAATTGGCACAGGATCGAGAAGGCCGTGGCTTCGGGGGCCGATGCGGTTTGCATTGACCTGGAAGACGCCGTTCCTCTCGAACAAAAGGCGGCCAGCCGGGCGTTCGTGATCCGGGCCTTTCGCGAGCTTGATTTCGGGCGGCGCATCCGCGTATTCCGCATCAATGGGCTGGACACGGAGTTTGCCTACCGCGACCTGATCGAGGTGGTCGAGGCGGTGGGCGACCGGCTGGACATCGTCATGCTGCCCAAGGCCGGCTCGGCCGGGGACATCGAGTTCGTTGATACGCTGCTGAGGCAAATTGAGCAGCGGCAGCGCTGGACGCGGCGCATCGGCATTGAGGCGCAGATTGAGACGGCGCGCGGGTTTATGTATTGCCGGGAGATCGCCTCCGCCTCACCGCGCCTGGAGGCGCTGATCTTTGGTCCCGGCGACTTCGCCGCCTCGATGCAGATGCCGTCGGCGGGAATCGGCGAGTTCGACGAGCACGACGCGCTCTACCCCGGACATCGCTGGCATGCGGCCATGCAGGCCGTGGTGGGCGCGGCGCGCGGCAATGCGCGCGGGCTGGCGCTGCGCTGCCTCGACGGGCCGTACGCGGCATTTAAGGATGAAGAAGGGTTTGCGCGCTCGTGCCGGATCGCGCTGGCCATGGGCTTTGACGGCAAGCAACTGATTCATCCGGCACAGATCGCCACCGCGCGGGCCATATTCACCCCCGCGGCCGAAGCCGCCGCGCACGCCGAGCGCGTGCTGGCAGCCTACGCCGCAGCCGCCGCCGCCGGACAGGGGGCGCTCAGCCTCGACGGGAAAATGATTGACGCGGCCAACCTGCGGCTGGCGCGCGTGGTCGCCGAACGCTCGCGGCTGTGCCGCGAGGCCGACGGGGCAAATTAAAGAGGAGAGCCATGGCTGAAACGAAACAGGACCAGACAGGCGCAGGGCGGTGCTACGAGGATTTTGAAGTGGGCGCCATCCTGCGCCATCCCATCGGGCGCACCGTGACCCAGACCGACAACACCTGGTTCACGCTGCTGACCGCCAATACCAACCCGATTCACTTCGACCTGTTTTATTCGGCGCAGACCGAGTTTCAGAAACCGCTGCTGAACTCGTGCTTCACGCTGGCGCTGGTGACCGGGCTTTCCGTCAACGACGTGTCGCGCAACGCCGTCAACCTGGGATGGGATGAAGTGCGGATGCCGGCGCCGGTCTTCGACGGCGATACCATTTATGCCCAGACCGAGGTGCTCAGCAAGCGCGAGTCGAAGTCGCGGCCGCACCAGGGGCTGGTCGAGATCCGCACCGTCGGGTTCAAGCAGGACGGCACCGTGGTGCTCAGCTACCGGCGCACGATTCTGGTCTACAAGCGGGGATTCGCACCGAAAATCCCGCAGCCAGATGTGAAGACCTCGTAGCAAGCGCGGCTAAAAATCATCTTTACAGTAATGAGGCTGGAGAAGCCGACTGCATCCTTTTGGCTGGCTGTCGCCGCAGGGGTGTTGGGGCTGATCGTGCTGGCGGGATATTGCGTCCACTCCGCCGCGCTGGAGCGGTTGCACGCGGGCCCGAACGCCGCCACGGGGCTGGCGGCGGTCAGCCTGATCCTGGCGGCACTGGCCGTGATTCTGGCGCGGCGGGCGCAAACGGTGTTCGCCGCGTTGCTGCTCGCCTGGAACATAGCCGTCATCGGGCGCGCGCCGGCGGTGATCAATGCCGGGTTCCTGCTGATGAGCGTGGCGATTCTGTGGCTGCCATACTCGAGCCGGCGCCGGAGCTGGATCGTGCGCTGGTTGACGTGGCTGGCCATCGCTGCCGGCGTGGTCGGCGCGTCGGGCTATTTTCTGCGCTTTGACCTGCTCTACAGCTTTCACGCGCTCACGCGGACATCGTTTCTGAGCGGGGCGGGGTTGCTGCTCGTGGGTCTGGCGCTGTGGCTGAGCTGGCGCGAGGCGCGCTGGAACCGATCGCCCATGGAGGGCGAGCAGGCGTCCCGCATTCTTTCGGCCGCGACGCTGGCGCTGGTCGTGGTCATCGCCGTGGCCGCCTTCAGCGGGCTGTTGCTAGTCCAGCGCATCGCGCGGCGCGACGCGGCAACCGATCTGGCGCTGCGGCGAGATGAACGCACCAGCTACATACGTGCCCTGATCGAGGAGGCGGCCCAGCGCGGGCGGATGTACGCCCGGCAGCCGGCGCTGCGGCAACTGCTACGGGGAAAGCCGATGCAAGCACTGCCGAAGGCGCCGAGCCAGGTGTTTTCTTCGATCACGCTCTATCGTGACGGGCATGCCGTGGCGCACTCGGGCCCGCCGGAGCTACGCTCGTACACCGAAGTGGTGCTGCCGCTCGGCCCGGCGGTGGAGTTGCTCTGGAAGGGCGATTTTTTCCTGCGGCAGCGGCTGCCCGTGACGGCCGGAAGGCGCGGGCTGGGCTCGCTGGTGCTGGAGCAGCCGCTGTTGCTGCTGGGCAGAATCGGCATGGAAGCTGCAGCCTTCGGCAATAGCGGCGAGATCGGGCTGTGCGGATTGCCCGCGCCCCATGCGCCGGTGATGACGTGCTTTCCCCAGCGGCTGCACGCGCAGCCGTTTACGCAATCGCGCTCGCTGCGCGGGGTGCCGCATCCGATGGCACTGGCGCTCGACGGAAAGTCGGGCGTGGCCGACACCATTGATTACCGCGGCCAGCGCGTGCTCGCCGCCTACGCGCCGATTCCGGGACTGGGGATGGGACTGGTGGTGAAGATGGATAGCCGCGAGCTGTATGCGCCGATCCGGCGCGAGATTGAGATCCTGGGGCCGCTGCTGGTGATTTTGGCCGTGGGCGGACTCGAGTTGCTGCGCTGGCAGGTGCGGCCGCTGGTGCGGGAGCTGGTGCAGTCGCGCAATCAAGTGTCCACGAGCGAGGCGCGGTTCCGGGCGGCGGCGGAAAGCGGCATGGACCCGTTTTACATTTTCGAGAGCGAGCGCGATCGCGGCAGCGGAGGGATCACCGGGTTTCGCTTGATCTACGCCAACCAGCCGGGGGAGGAATTTGCCGCGCTCGAGCCGGGGCGGGGCGAACCGCTGGCGTTGACGTCGGTACCGCAGTTGGCAGCAGCCAACGCCGCTCTCGACCATCTGCGGCGAGTGGTCGTCACGCGCAAGAGCTGGGTGGAGGAGTTGACCATTGACCAGGATCGGGAGCGCGACGGCTCGGCTGACCGCACGCGGTGGCTGCATGTGCAAGCCACCGCGCTCGGCGATGGCGTGGCCGTGACGCTGCGCGACATCAGCGAGCGCAAGCGCGAGGAAGTGCGGTTGCGGACCGTCGCGCAAACCGATGCGCTGACCGGGCTCGCCAACCGGATTACGTTTCATAACCGGCTGACGCAAGCGCTCGGGCAGCTAGGGCGCCGGGGGCGTGACAAGAGGTTGTTGGCCGTGCTGTTTCTCGACATAGATCATTTCAAGGCCGTCAATGACACCTACGGGCACGTGATTGGCGATCAGGTGCTGCACGCCTTCGCGGCACGGTTGCAGCGCTCGGTGCGTAGTGCCGACACGGTGGCCCGGCGCAGCGGGGACGAGTTTACCATCCTGCTGGAAAACCTGGAGAGCCCGCACGACGCCGAGCGTGTCATCGCTGCCATCTATGCAGCCATGGAAGACCCGATACATCTCGACGGCCTGAATGTGCAGTTGGCGACCAGCATCGGCGTGGCGTTCTACCGGGGCGAAGAGGGCAACGGCGCCGATGAGATTTTGGCCCAGGCCGACGCCGCGCTCTATGCCGCTAAGCGGGCAGGGCGCAACACATGGAGGGTTTGGGGGCCTGATGGCATTTAAGGCGGAATCAGACTCGGTGTAGCACGCTGCGGCCAGGTGCGAGCGGCTTCTCCTGATGTCGAAGCCGCACACGTCCCGGTCCGCCGGGCCACAGCAGGTCTGATTCCGCCTTAGTGGCCAAATACTGATATTCTTTAAGAAAGGCATGGAACTCAAGCAGCAGCACACCATTTGTATCCACCACCGCCATGCGAACCACGAGGGCGTGGTGGACTCGATTACCGACACTGTCACTCCCGAGGATCTGGAATCCGGGCTGAAGCGAGCCAACCAGTTGCTGGCGAACAGCCAGTGCCGGAACTGGGGCTGCCGGATCGAGCTGGACGGGCAGGTAATAGTTTATACACTCGTACGCGACAAAAGCAGCCTGCCGGGGCCGGTGCGCTTCTGCAAGCTGGATGCGCTGGAACTAGCCAAAGAGCGCAACGCCACGCTGAGCTTTGAGACCACCTGGAAGGTCAACCGCGACCTGCAGCCGGTGGCGCGGCCGAATACGCGCAGCCGCGGCGCCAGACAGCATTAATCGCGGGCACCCACCGCGACTTCGCCGCGGGGCCCGCTCTCTAAGGCCGCAAGACCGCTGCTCTGGGGGCCCCAGATCCCCAGCTTCGCTACAACTCAGCGCGTCACGGTTTTGACCTTCGTGGACAGGATGCGGTCGAGGAGCGGGAAATCCTTGTTCAGGTAGGCGGCGCCTTGCTTGGTGATTTTGTCCTGGTCGGGGCCGTGGCCGCGGGGCGGGCCGTCGCCGTATCCGTCGTAGAGATGATCCACAACGTTCATGCCGGCGACCACCTCGCCAAAGGGTGCAAAGCCTAACTTGTCGAGACGGGCGTTATCGCCGTAGTTAATGTAAACCTGCGTGGTGCGGGTGTTGGGTCCACCGGTGGCGTAGGTGATCATGCCGCGTGTGTTGCTTTGCGTGACCGGGTCGTCGGGGAAGCTGGCGTTGTTCCAGGCGGCGGCAATGCGGGGATCGGGGCTGATGCCCCACTGCACCACGAAGTGCGGCACCACGCGAAAGAACGCGCAGCCGTTGAAGAAGCCGTGCCGGGCCAGGTAGTAGAAGCGATCGGCGCCGAGCGGCGCCCAGGCGCGATGGACCTCGACGACGAACGGTCCGCGGGTGGTGGTGAAGGTGACTTCGTAGAGCGCGGGCGCGGCGTGGTCCGGGCGCGGAACGTGCAAGAGTGCATGTTGCGGCTGCAGGAAGCAACCCGACAAGGCCAGGGCGACGGCGGCTAACAGCGCGAGACGCGCGTGTTTCATGCCCGGAATTATGGCACGCGCGGCCGGAGCTGCGGCAGTGCCGGACGATATGCCCGGACGGGCGCGGCTGCTAGGCGACTGCTATACTGGGGGACGCGGACGATCCGATCCGCGGCGCGTCGGGGCGTGGCTCAGCCTGGTAGAGCACCTGGTTCGGGACCAGGGGGTCGGAGGTTCAAATCCTCTCGCCCCGACCAATCTTTTCAAGGGGTTGCGGGCTTTCCTGCCCTACCCTGAAATCCCGCTGTAGATGATTTTGTAGCTGTGCGAAGCCCTCAGGATCAACACGAGGGAATTCCGGGCTCTACGCCAACAACGGGGGTAGGTTCTCGGTCTGAACTGGTTCGGTGACAACCAAATGGCGTTGCCGTGACCGGGCCGTTCGGCGGCTTGCATGCGCCGGCCGCTAAAGTGCCACATTTCCTGCGTCCGCGCAGTGGGCGCTTTCCATGCAGCAGACGGCTTGCGTACAGTCGGGCGATGCTTGATTGTAGGATACATGGACCACGACAGTGCAGTTCGACTCCTTGAGCGGTACGACCCCGATGCCGCAAGGCGTCTCGTAATCCATGTGTCAGTAAAACTCGACGGCCTGGCCGCTCAGGTGTGGGCTTTTGGGCAGTCTGCGGGGCCGAGGCGTGCCGTGGCCATCGTCGCGCAGATGGGCGCAGAGCTGGCTTTAGGGGCGTCGCAACTTAAGACGAGAAGCGTTGGTATGCAGGCGCAGCGCTTGTTCGACAGCTCATCGAAACGGAATACCTCCTTTATCTCTTCGGTACCGACAAGGCTGAGCCGGAGAGGTGGCTAAATGCCTCTTCCGAGCAAGGCCGAGCGGTTTTCTCGCCCACAAGCATGCGGAAACGTTCACAAGGCCGCTTCCGATCTAGTGAATATTCCGTCCACTGTGAATTCGGTGGACATCCTCGTCCCAAAGGCCACTTTCTCCTTCGAGAACATCTCGTGGCTGTGGCCCAGGACACTCGACCGTCTGTTGCTGATCCAAGGTTTCAGTGGGTCGATCTGGCTCAACATCTGGTTCGCCTGTGGGGCCACTACGTTGCGGCCGTTGCTCTTCACTCGCCCTCTAATGTCTACCACGACATTTTCAAGGGTATTCGGGCCTCAATCGACGCTTGGGAGGCTACGGTTCGGTTGGCTGGCGTGGACACCACAAATGGGACCGTCGGTTAACCCCTAAAAGTGGAGAAGGCGTGAGCCGATAAAGCTGTCTCGCAGGCGATTCAGCAAGGAATTCAAGTTGGAGGCGATCCGCCACCTGGAACATGGGCAGAGTATGGTGCAGGTTCGGCTCGACTACGTGTGCCGCGCTGAATTCGGAGTCGAGC
>JBOGKL010000247.1:0-4216 GCA_050745525.1 Terriglobales bacterium
GCTGTGGACCAGCGTGGGCAGACGGAAGGTCGGCAGCAGCAGCATTTCTCCGCGCGCGCGGTCGAACTGATCCGGGTGCACGTGGCTGGGAATGTAGCCGGGGATGGCGTGCTCGGGCCAGCCCCATTCCTTGAGTGTGGGTGAGTAGAACTCGAGCTTGCCCGAAGGTGTGGGCAGACCCTTGCCCTCCGGCGAGTCGACACGCGCGCCCAGCGGCTGATCGCGCACGCCGTAAGCGTCGGTCGCGATCTGGAAAGCGCCGTACTTGCGCATGTAGGCAAGCGGCGACAGACCCTCGTTCGCGGCCGCCGCAGGCAGCCCGGGCACGCTGTTATCGAAGATCCAGCGGTAGTACTCCTCGAGGCGCAATTTGCGCCCGGGCTCGTAGGGCGACTCGAAGTAGCGGCGGATGCCCAGCGCCCCGTCCGGGTCTATGCGCCAGGAAAGCTCGATCCAGAACTCGTCCTCTTCCCACACCTCGCCCATTCCCGCCTCGCGGTGGGCTTCGTAGGTGAACTCGAAGGTACGTCCCTGACGCTCCAGCGCCACGCGCACGACCGGTTGGCGGAAGCCGATCCAGCGCGCGGCGTGCGTCTCCTGGCTCATCAGGTCGTGGCGCTCGGAAGCGTGGCCCATGGGCAGCACGTAGTCGGCGAACTGGGCCGTCTCGTTCCAGATGGGGGTGAGGGCGGCATGGCATTCGACGGCGCGTTCGTCGCTGAGGGCCTCGATCCAGCTCATGCCGTCCGGGTTCGTCCACACCGGGTTGTAGGCGCGGGTGAAGTACATGGCCAGCTTGCCCCGTCCCTCGCGCAGGAAATGCGGCAGCAGGAAGCTCATCTCGAAAAAGGCGAGCGGATACTCCGGCGCCCACATCATCTCGTTCCAGGCGCGCGGCGGAGGGGGCATGAGCGGCGGGGCGGGAATAAACTTGTTGGCCGCCGCCGGCATCACGCCGCCGCGCGTGCCCACCGCGCCGGCGAGAATGCTGAGCAGATGCAGGGCGCGGGCGACCTGCCAGCCGCCCAGGTTACCCGCCGCCGCGTTGCGCCAGATGTGCGTGGCGAAGGCACCGCCCGCCGCCCCGATCTCGCGCGCCACGGCGCGGATGGTCGCGGCCTCGATGCCCGACTCGGCCGCCGCGTACTCGGGCGTGAAGCGGGCGTAGACCCGCTGCAGGGCGGGGATAAAATCCTCCCAGCGCGGCGCCCGGTCCGGAAACTCGGCCCGCAGATACTCCTCCCAGTTCACCCAGCGCCGCACGAATCCGCCGTCGTAGAGGTTCTCGTCGAGCAGCACGCGGCACATGGCCAGCAGGATGGCGGCTTCGCTGCCCGGCCACGGCGCCAGCCAGTAGTCGGCCTTGGCCGCGGTGTTGGACAGGCGCGTGTCCATGACGCACAGCTTGGCGCCGGCCTCTTTGGCCTCCATGATGCGCTGCGCGTGCGGATTGAAGTAATGACCCGCTTCGAGATGTGAGCTAAGCAGAAGGATGAAGCGCGCGTTGGCGTAATCGGGCGAAGGGCGGTCGTAGCCTTGCCAGAAACCGTAACCGGCGCGCGCCCCGGCCGAGCAGACCGTGGTATGGCTGTTATGTCCGTCAATGCCCCAGGCGTGCAGCACGCGCTGGTTGTAGAGCAGCTCGTGTCCGGGCCGCCCGACGTGGTACATGATCTCGTTGTGCCGCCCCTCGACCAGCGCCGCGCGGATGCGCGCGCCGAGATCGTCGAGCACCGCATCCCAGCTCACCCGCTCCCACCCGCCCCCGCCGCGGCGTCCCTTGCGCTTCAGGGGATAGCGGATGCGCTCGGGGTCCTGCACCTGGTTGAGCGTCGCCGGTCCCTTGGCGCAGTTGCGGCCGCGGCTGCCCGGATGCGCGGGATTGCCCTCGAACTTGAGGACCTGCGGACGATCACGGTCCACGTAGGCCAGCAGCCCGCATCCGGCTTCGCAGTTGAAGCAGATGGTAGGAACCAGGGTGTAGCGGCGCTCAACGCGCCGCGGCCAGGCGGCGGCGTCCAGTTCGGTCCAATCGTCCCAACGCTCCGGTGGAGGATACCGCGCCAGCCCGCCCTCGGGCGCGCTCAGCTCCTGGGCATCAGGATGCAGCGGCGCGGTGGTGAATGGGTCTTGCTGCATCAGTTGTCTCAGCTCAGTGGCACGGCCTGGCCCGCGCGCACCCACAAATCTTCAAAGCACCACAGCCCCGCCAGCGCCAGCAGCGCCGCCACGATCCCGGCGGCCTCGCCGCCGGCCAGTATCACGATGACGAGAGGCGCCACCAGACCGGCGCCGACGGCCAAGCCCCAAAATTGCCCGCGGTATTGTCCCTTGGTTAGCGTCGCCGCCGCCAGACGGAACTCCTCGCTGCCCTGGGGCCGGATGATCTCGAGCGCGATGATGATCAGGCTGGTCGCGAGCGCGATGCCCAGCGTTATCCGCGCCGGAGCTTGTCCGTTAGGCTCAACTAGCAGCCAGACGGACGCACCGGCCAAAAACGCCTGCGCCAGCAGATGCCAGAAGAACAGCTTGCTTTGCCAGAGATCGCGCCCCTTGGCCTGCGCGAAGAGGAAGGCGGAATATCCCGCCGCGGCCAGCGCAAAGACGAAGCTGGCCCAAGCCAGCGCCGGCGGTATACCCGTGCCGAAAATCCCGCATAGCAGCCAAGCCGTGCCCAGCGCGCCGTAGACCATGAGCACGTAGGCGCCCAGCACCAGCCACGAGCGCAGATGCGGCTTGGTCAGCAAATAGAAGAAGCGCTCCGGACGCTTCAGGTCGAGCACCAAGGCGGCCATGGTCACCGCCAGCGCGCCGAGCGCGATGGCCGGCGCCACGATTCGTGCCATCGCGCCCTGCGCGCCGGCGGCGAGCGCCAGCGCGCCCAGCAAGAGCATCCCGGCGGCAACCGACTTGGCCCACAAATAGAGCACGATCGCGCGGCCCCACGGCGCCGGATGCGCCACGTTATAGACCTCACGCGGCGCTGCGAGCGGGGGCGGCCGCAACGGCTTGGCAGCAGGCGCGGGTGCGGCGCGCTCGGCCCATAGGTGCTGCGCCGGCTGCTCCAGGAGTTCGGGGTGCAGCAGCGCCTGATCAATGCCCAGGTAATAGAGCTTGGGTTTCGTCCCCTTCTCCGGTTTTCGCACCGCGGCCTGGCCCGACGCCGCGACCTGGCTCACGCGGCTCGCGGGATCGTCGAGATCGCCCGCCAGAATGGCCTGCGTGGGGCAGACGATGACGCACGAGGGTTCTCTTCCCTCCTCGACCCGGTGCGCGCAAAAATTGCACTTGGCCGCGGTCTGGGTCGCCGGGTCAATATAGAGGGCGTCGTAGGGGCAGGCCTGCATGCATCCCTTGCAACCGATGCAGCGCGCCGGATCGAAATCTACGATGCCGTTATCGCGCCGGAACAGCGCCCGTGTGGGGCAGATCTGGGTACAGGGGGCGTCGTCGCAGTGATTGCAGCGCATCACCCCGAAGTGGCGCTCGGTGTCGGGAAAGGCGCCCTTTTCGACGTACTTCACCCAGGTGCGGAACACGCCGACGGGGACGCCATGCTCCTCCTTGCACGCCACCGTGCAGGCATGGCACCCGATGCACCGGGTCTGATCAATGACAAAGCCGTAGCGCATGCCGCCGGCTTATGCGCCCGGTCCTAGGTATTTGTGCAGAAACGTCAATTCCCTCTGCCAGGCATCGCGCATATGCGCCGGGTTGCGGAAGCCGTGTCCCTCGCCCGGGTAGCTGTGGTACTCAAACGTTTTGCCCGCCTTGCGCAGCGCTGCAATCAACTGCTCGGATTCCTCCGGCGGCACCTGCGGATCGGCGCGCCCCCACATGACCAGCAACGGACATTGTATCTTGGGCACATCGGGGATGATATCGGCCAGACGGTACACGGCCGGCACCTGCGAGGGCAGGCCGCCCATCTTGATCTCCCAGCGATAGGCCGAGTTGCGGTTGGTATGCGCGATGTAGGTGGCGCGATTGGCCACCCCGTACATGTCAATGCCGGCGGCAAACAACGACGGATACTTGGTCACCGCGTAACCCACCTCGGTGCCGCCGTGGCTGCCTCCGGCGATGGCGATGCGATGCGGATCGGCCAGTCCGGAATGGATGAGATACTCGACCGCGGCGGCGTTATCGTCCACCTCGCCTCCGCCCGAGTCCTTGACGTTCAAGTTCCGGAACTTCTGCCCGAAGCCGGTGCTGC
>JBOGKL010000248.1:0-2114 GCA_050745525.1 Terriglobales bacterium
CCCACCGACTCCGCGTACGTCTTGCCGCATTCCAGCGTGATGGTGCGCGCCAGCTCGTCGAGGTTTTCCTCCAGCAACTGCTTGAAGCGGAACAAAAACTGAATCCGGTCGCCGGGCGGGGTGGCGCGCCACTCCGGAAACGCGGCGGCGGCGGCGCGCACGGCGCGATCCACCTCCTCGGGCGGCGACAGCGGCACGAGGGCCAGCGCTTCAGCCGTGGCCGGGTTCAGGACCGGTTGTCCATCCGCGCCGGCCGCACCCTTCCACGTCCCGCCGATAAAGTTCTCCATCACTTCGGTTTTGGCGTTGCTGGCCGTGCCCATAATAATTCCGCCTGACTCGCCGATGGATATCACTTACCCACCCTCAAGTCAACTTCGGCGCCAGCCGCGCTCGGCGGGCAGGCGCCTGCGGCGCGTGCCCGCGATCAATGACGCTCGATCAAAGCTGTAACCTAAAGCAAGATGGCATCAGCGTCGTCAGCGGCCAATCCACCCGCGCCCGCCCGTGAAGCGCTGCACCGCTTCTGGGGCTACGAAGACTTCCGCCCCTTGCAGGAGCGCGTCATCTCCAGCCTCCTGGCCAACCGCGACGTGTGCGTCATCATGCCCACCGGCGGCGGCAAGTCCCTCTGCTACCAGCTCCCCGCGGCCCTCCAGCCCGGCCGCACGGCGATCGTCATCTCCCCCCTGCTCGCCCTCATGCAAGACCAGGTGACGCAGTTGGGCCAGATGGGCATCCCCGCCGCCATGCTCAACAGCACGCAGACCTCCTCCGACCAGGCCTCGGTCCGCCGCGGCCTCGCCGCCGGCAAGTTCCGCCTCCTCTACGTCTCTCCCGAGCGCCTGGCGCGCGAGGACACGCTCCCCTCGCTCGACGGCCTCCCCATCTCCCTCTTCGCCATTGACGAAGCTCACTGCATCTCCGAATGGGGCCACGAGTTCCGTCCCGACTACCGCCTGCTCGGCGCCCTGCGCACCCGCTTTCCGTCTCCTCCCATCGCCGCCTTCACCGCCAGCGCCACCCGCCGCGTGCGCCACGACATCCTGGCGCAACTCCAGCTCCGCGATCCCGACAAGATCATCGCCAGCTTCCACCGTCCCAACCTCCGCTACGTCGTGCGCGAGTGTACCCCCGCCGAGCAGCGGAAGCTGTTGCGCGCCGCTCTCCGCCACGTCCTGACGTCAACCTCCTCGGGCAGCGTGATCGTCTACGCCCCGACCATCGCCCGTGTCGAGCAGACCGCGGCCGAGCTCACCGCCTCCGGCATCCCCGCTCTCCCCTATCACGGCCGCATGGAGTCGCCCCTGCGCAAATCGCACCAGGAACGCTGGATGGAAGAAGACGTCCGCGTCCTCGTCGGCACGCTGGCCTTCGGTCTCGGCATCAATAAAGCCAACGTGCGCGCGGTGATCCACCTGGCGCTGCCCAAATCCATCGAGCAGTATTACCAGGAGGCGGGCCGGGCCGGACGCGACGGCGCCCCCGCCGACTGCCTCCTGCTCTGGCAGAAGCGCGACACCGGCCTGCTGGCCCACTTCGCCGCCGACACGGAAGACCCCGCCGAGCGCGAGCGCTGCTGGCAGCGCTACCGCCAAATCCGCGACTTCGTGACGGCTCCCACCTGCCGCCACCGCCAGATCTGCACCCACTTCGGCGAGCGCTGGCAAAAAGAAAGCTGCGCCGCCTGCGACGTCTGCGGCTACGCGCCCGAGTATTGGTCGAAACCTCAAGCGAAGCCTCAGGCGCCGGCGCAGGTCGTCGTCCCTGCCCCGCCGCCCCCACCGGCTCCCGCCGACGCTGGTCTGCTCGAGGCGCTCAAAGCCTGGCGCCGCCAAACGGCCCACGCCGCCTCGCTGCCCGCCTACATGGTCCTGCACGACGCGACGCTGGAGGCGATCTGCCACGCCCCTCCGCGCACGCTCTCCGACCTGCGCCAGATCACCGGCTTCGGCGACGTCAAAATCGCCCGCTATGGCGAAGCAATCTTGGCCCTCCTCAGTGCCCGGCAATGAATCGCAGCGGGGGCACCGTGTTCGGGGCGACGTGGCCGTCGCCGGCGCGGTCTGCGCGCAGTTCGAACGCGTACGCCATGCCCACCAGCTTCGCGTCGT
>JBOGKL010000249.1:0-3244 GCA_050745525.1 Terriglobales bacterium
GCCTTGCCGACGCCGAAGGGCAGTTGATAGGTGCCGTACGCGTTGAAGGTCTGGGGCAGGTCGTAGAGCGTCGGACCATAGGCCAGGCCCAGATTGCGCATGGTGAAGTTGTTGAAGCTGCCGGTCCAGGAATTGCCCGGTTCGACGCCGAGGGTGTGGGACCAGGTGTAGTTGACGTCGAAGTTCATCCCGTGCCACTGCTTCTGCCGGAAATCCACCTGAAGGGAGTTGTAGTTGCCGTAGCCGGCGTCGGTCATGTAGTTGGCGGCGGAGCCGGCAGCATAGGGGTTGTCCTGCCAAAAATTGATCGGCTCGGTACCCTTCACCCCGGCGCCGACGTAGGCGGCGCAGGGCGAGAAGCTGGCGCTGCCGATCAGCGGGCAAAGCGTGTTGGGATTGCCCGCGAGGTAGTTCGCTGCGGCGCCGACCTGGCCGGTATTCAGGTCATTAATCAGCCTGCCGTTAGTAGGGCTGACGGTGGTCGCGGTCAGGATCGGCAGGGCCGCCTGCCCCGCGTAGCCGTTGTCGGCGAAGGAGCCGGCGACGCCGTTGGTGGCGTTAATCTTCATGTTCTTCTGGGCGGCTTTGAACTCCGCCAGGAAGCCGTTGCTGAAGACGTTGACCTCATTGGGGTCGAGCTGAACCCATTGATGGACGCTGTGATTGCCGACGTAGCGGATCTCGATGGCATTGGACCGGCCCAACTGACGCTGGATGCCGAGATTCCATGACTGGACGTAGGGCTGGCGGATGTCGTATTCCAGCCCATTCACGCCGAACTGGCCGCTGAAGGTTGCCTCGGACTCGGGCACGCTCTTCTGAAACGTCTTGGGCACGACCAGGAAGGCCGGAAAGGTGTCGCCCAGCGCCAAGTTGCCCGGGGTGTAGGTGCCGGGAGCGCCGCCGGTGGCGGGCTCAAGCGTGGAACTGTTGTAGTAGTTGTAACCGTAATCGGTGGCGTCGTCCCAGAAGAACTGCTCTGGCATAGTGTAGTCACGGAGCGAGTAACCGCCGCGGATCACGGTATTCTGGCCGTCGAAGAGCCAGCCCAGGATGCCGCCCTGGATATTCGGGTTCCAGGCGAAGCCGAAGTTGGGCTGCGGGCTGAAGTTCCAGGGTTGGTACTGATGCCCCTCGGCGGTGAGCGCGGGATCCAGCGAACCATCTAGCACGCCGGGCTGGAAGATATGGCCGACGCCCGAGGGCCCGTAGATGTTCGCCAGCGTCGCGCTGGTGTACAGGCTGGTGAGGTCATGATCGTCACCGGTGAAGTCCCAGCGCAGGCCGTAGTTTAGGGTCAGGGCGGAGGTAACGTGATAGGAGTCGTTGATGAACAGGCCCCAGGACTTCTGCAACTCGTCCAGGGGGTACTCGCTTATTGCCGTGTAGTACTGGTTGGTCTTCAGGTCGTAGGCGTGCTGCTCGGTAACGGAGGAAATCCGTCCCGTGAGCGTCGCGTAAAGCGCTTCCGCCTCGTTTAGCGCGGACGTGGGGGCGTTAGCCAAATAGGGGGAGCCGGTGAAGTCTGCAACGGCCGGGTCGTTCCCGGATAGCCCCAGGTTGATGATCGGGAAACCTTGGGGATTGTTCCAGTAGTGGTCTTGCTCGCGATAGAAATCCACGCCGAAATTGAGCAGGTGGGAACCCTTCTGCCAGCTCAGCGTGTCGGTGAAGTTCATGACCGGATAAAAGGTGGAGATCGGCGCCTCGAAGTTCTGGCCGCTGGCGCCAACGCCGTAGTTGACCTGGGGTTGCGTCAGGTACACCGGCTGGTTCACGGAGGGATTGACCGCCCAGTCGTAGAGGAAGCCGCCGCGGAACTCGTTGACGAGTGTCGGGCTGAGGGTCCAGTCCACGCCCAGACCGCCGGTGTAATTGGTTTGGTAGAATCCGCCGCCCCGATTGCTGAACGTGCCTGGCAGCGGGGGCGCGTCCGCTCCGGGGTCGTCTTCCTTCGTCTCCATGTAATTGAAGTCGAGGCGCAGCTTCGGCGAGACGTCGTAATCGAGCCGCACCGCGGGATAATACTGGGTCACCGGCGCGGGATTCAGCCAAGCCAGGTTTTCCAGGTTGGGGTCGGCCATGCCGCCCACGGCGCCCAACTTGGCCGCCGCGTCGATGGCCTGCAGCTGGCTGGAGACCTGCGAATTCAGCTTGTAGGGCAAGCCATTGGGCTGGGCGATCTGGGTCAGGACGTTGACCGTTTGGGTCTTGCCATTGTTGTCCACGAACGTGAAGTTGCCGGCCTGCGCGGCCGGGGTGAGAAGCCCGGTGTCACCGTCGAGCCCATTGCCGTCCGTCGTCGCGGTGTACGCGCCCGGCTGGCGGGAGGTGGCAAAGCTGGCGAAGAAGAACAGTTTGTTGTGGAAGATCGGGCCGCCAATGTCGCCGCCAAAATCGTTCAGGATTAGGGTGCCGCGCTTCAGGCCGACCGCGTTGTTATACCAGCTGTTGGCATTCAGGCCGGAGTTTTGGAAATCCTCAAACAGGGAGCCGTGAAATTGGTTCGTGCCGCTTTTGGTCACGAAGTTGATCTGCATGTCATTCTGACCGGAACTCTGGCTGACGCCGAGTTGATCGGTCTGAATGGTCATCTGGCTCATGTCCTCCAGCCGGGCGGAGACGGCGGGATAGGCGTTGCCGCTGAACTTCATGCGGCTGCTGGAGGAGATAATGCCGTTGATCTCGTTGCCCTGGGCGGCGGTGGGCAGGCCGTCCCATGTGCTGATGCCGTTGCTGTTCACCGCGCCGGGGATGAGCTGGGCCAACTGCGTGATGTCGCGGCCGCCCAGCGGCAGCAGGTTCACTTGCTGCAGGTTAATCGTGGTGCCGATGGCGTTGGTCGTCGTCGCGACCAAAGGCACAACGTTGCCGGAGACCTCGACGGTGGAAGTGACGGAGCCGACCTGGAGCTTCGCCTTCAGGTCCGTGACCTGGGCGGCCTGCACCGTAACCGAGCGGAAGGCTTCGGTCTGGAAGCCATGGCGCGTTACCGCCAGGCTATAGGTCCCAGGCGGCACGTTGACGAACGTGTAGGTACCTTGGCCCTGGCTGGCGCCAGTACGCACACTTTGGGTGTTGAGGTTGATGAGCTTCAACTGCGCGCCAGGAAGCACCGCGCCGCTTTGGTCGCGGACCTGAACGGTGACGGTGCCGGAGGCGGTTTGCGCCCAGATCGGCAGGGCGCCGAGAGCGAAGATGGCGAGGGCGGCGAGGGTCGCGAACAGCAGGCGGGGCGCGGTGT
>JBOGKL010000250.1:0-8340 GCA_050745525.1 Terriglobales bacterium
GGCTTCGTGGTGTGCTCGTTCTGCCCGCGCCCGTTCGACTTTGACGCGCAGGGAGTGCCAGCGCCCTACAACCACTCGAACGTGATGTCGGACGAGGTGCTCTACTACGCCAACGCGGAGTTCATGAGCCGCAGGGGGATCGAGTACGGCTCGATCACGCTGCATCCGGACGGGATTCCGCACGGGCCGCATCCGGGGCGGACGGAGGAATCGCTGGGCAAGCCGAAGACGAGCGAGCTGGCGGTGATGATGGATACGTTCCGGCCGCTGCAAGTGGCTCTGCCGGCGCTGGCGATTGAGGACGAGGCTTACTACCGGTCGTGGGTGGAGGACGGGGGAGCGCATCCGCTCACCGGCGGGTTATGACGGAGCGTTGGCGGGCGCTGCTGGAAGGGGCGATTGATTACGCGGGGGTGTTCCCTCCGGCGGAGATGGAGATGGCGCAGGCGGTAGGGAACTACCGCCGCTACCTGGCCGGGGAATCGCGCTGGGCGCTGGGACGCTTCGTGTGTCCGGTGGGAAGGCTGGGAGAGTTCGCGGCGGCACGGGGCAGCGGCGGCGAATCATGGGCGGTGAGCGCGGTGGGAAGCGGGGATGCGCACGAGGAGGCGGCTGCCATCGCGCGCTTCAACCAGGATTACTACGGGCGCGCGCGCGTGGTGGCGATCGAGGCAAAAACGCCCGATGCCGAGGCGGTGAGCGAGCGAGTGAAGGCGAGTGCCGGCCTTGAGTGCTACTGCGAGATGAACGCCACGTCGCCGGAGTTTCGCGCCACGCTGCGGGCCGCCGCGGAGGCGGGAGCGAGGGCGAAGCTGCGCACCGGAGGCACGACGGCGGCGGCCATCCCGACGGTGGAGACGGTGCTGGATTTTATGCTGGCATGCCGGAAGGCGGGCTTGGCGTTTAAGGCCACAGCGGGGCTGCACCACGCCTGGCGCGGGGAGTATGCACTGACATATCAGCCCGAAGCCGAGCGTGCCTCGATGCACGGGTTCGCCAATGTGGCGCTGGCCGCGATTATTCTGGCCGACGGCGGCGAGGCGGAGGCGGCGCGGCAGGCGCTGGCCGACGGTGGCGGCGAGGGGAGCCTGGAGCGTTGGCAGCCAGAACAGATTGCCGCCGGGCGGCGATTTTTTCTCGGGTTTGGTTCCTGCTCGTTCGAAGATCCGCTGCAGGAGCGCGCGGCCTAAGCACCCGCGACTGCGTACGCCCCCCGGCGGGTGGGGCGAGCTATAGTCGTACGAAGAAACCGCCTGAGCCTCCGCAGATCTACGCCGGGCTTGCCGCTGTGCAGGGCCATCGCCTCTGCGTTGCAGCTCGGGAGTTCTTTCAGTCGTAGTATTCCAGACCGAGGTGGGTAATCATGTCCTCGCCACGAATGTGGCGCATGGTGTTCTTCAGCTTCATGGACTGAATGAACAGGTCGTGCTCGGGATACAGGCCCGGGGGCGTGATCGGGCTCTTGAAGTAAAACGAGAGCCATTCCTGAATGCCGATGCCGCGCAGGGAAGGGGTGCGCTGTGCCAGATCCATCAGCAGCACCAGGTCGAGGGCGACGGGGGCGGCGAGGATGGAGTCGCGGCAAAGAAAGTTCACCTTGATCTGCATGGGGTAGCCGAGCCACCCGAAGATGTCAATGTTGTCCCAACCTTCTTTGTTATCACCGCGAGGTGGGTAATAGTTAATGCGGACCTTGTGGTAGAAATCCTTGTAAAGTTCCGGGTACAGCTCCGGCTGCAGAATGTGCTGCAGGACCGAAAGCTTGGACTCCTCCTTGGTTTTGAACGACTCCGGGTCGTCGAGGACCTCGCCGTCGCGGTTGCCGAGGATGTTGGTGGAGAACCATCCGCTGAGGCCGAGCATGCGGGCTTTAAGGCCGGGGGCGAGGATGGTCTTCATCAGCGTCTGGCCGGTTTTGAAGTCCTTGCCGCAGATGGGCGCCTGCATGCGGTTGGATAGCTCCATGAGCGCGCCGGTGTCGGTGGTGAGGTTGGGGGCGCCGTTGGCGTAGGGCACGCCCTCCTGCAGGGCGGCGTAGGCGTAGATCATGCTGGGGGCGATGTCGGGGTGGTTGGCCTTGAGACCGGCTTCGAAAGCCTCGATGGTGGCGTGGACGGGGCCGGGGGCGCGAAAGGCTTCCGTCGAGGCGCACCAGATCATGACCAGACGGTCGCAGTGGTGTTGGGCCTTGAAGTTGCGGATGTCCTCCCGCAGCATTTTGGCCAGTTCCCATTTGCTGGGCGCGTTTTTGACGTTGGGTCCGTCGAGGCGCTTGACGAAGTTCTTGTCGAAGACCGCGGGCATGGGCTTGATCGAGGCCAGCAGAGGCTGGACCTGGTCGAGCAGATCCTTCTCGAGCACCTTGGCGTTGCTGGCGGCCTGAAAGCAATCGTCGTTGTAGATGTCCCAGCCGCCGAAGACAAGCTGGTCGAGGCCGGCGAGGGGCAGGAAGTCCTTGATGAGAGGGCTGCGTTTGTCGGTGCGTTTGCCCAGGCGGACCGTGCCCATTTGCGTGAGCGAGCCGATGGGGCGCGCCTGGCCGTGGCGCACGGCCTCGACGCCGGCAATGAAGGTGGTGCTGACCGCGCCCAAACCGGGAATGAGCACGCCGAGGGTGCCGGTGGCGGGGGCGATGGATTGAGGATCTCGGGAAGTCACACCAGTATGGTAGCAGGGCGAAACTCGCCGAGGTGGGGGCAGTTTACACTCAGAAGATGGAGGCGCGCGCTAGCCTGGCAGCCTTTGCCCAGCCGGAAATCGGGACACTCACCGAACTGCTATTGTGGCACGGCGAAGGGCGGGTGCAACTGCGGCGCTACGCCAAGCATGGGGGGCAGTGGCAGGGGCAGGACTCGGCGGAGTTCTATGAGCAGGTGCGGCGGCTCGAGGCGGGGCTGCGGGGGGAATTGGGGGCGCGCGCGGGCGAGCGGGTAGCCATCCTGGCGGAAAGCCGGCTGGAGTGGCTGATCGCCGATTTTGCCTGCCTGGCGGGCGGGCTGGTGGATGTGCCGGTCTATCCCACGCTCACCGCCGAACAAGTGGCCTACATCGTACGGGATGCCGGCGCCGTCTGCGCCTTTGTCTCGACGGCCGAGCAGGAGCAGAAACTGCGCTCGATGATGGCATCGCTGCCGGCGCTGCGCCGGATTATCTGCTTCGAGAGCGCGGAGTGGAAGGCGATGCTGGAGCAGCAGCCGGACGAGGCGCCGGAGGTGTTGGCAGAGCGACTGCGGGCAACGCGTCCGGAGCAGGCGGCGACGCTGCTCTACACATCGGGCACGACGGGGGCGCCCAAGGGGATTCTACTCACGCACGCGAACCTGTGCAGCAACCTGAACGTTTCCACGCGCGACTTTGATTACGGTGCCCACGAGCGGCGGCTCTCGATTCTGCCGCTGGCGCACATCACCGAGCGGCACATGGCCTACGTGGACATGCTCAAGGGCGGGGAGATGTATTTCAGCGAGAGCCTGGAGCGGGTGGGGGCGAACCTGGCGGAGGTGCATCCGACGGTGCTGGTCTCGGTGCCGCGGCTGTTCGAGAAGGTGGCCGAGGCGCTGCAGGCGCAGGTGGCGCAGATGCCGGCGGTGCGGCAGGCGCTGTTCCGCTGGGCGGTGCGGACGGGCGAGCGGATGATTCCGTATCGGCTTAATGGCGAGGCCGCGCCGCGCGGGCTGCGCTGGCGGGCAGGCGTGGCCGATCGCCTGGTGGGGCGCAAACTGCGCGCGAAGATGGGCGGGCGGCTGAACAAGATCATCAGTGGAGGGGCGGGGCTGGCGCCGGCGGTGGCGCGCCTGATGCTGGCGCTGGGAGTGCGCATTGACGAAGGCTACGGCCTGAGCGAGACCTCACCGGTGATCGCGCTGAGCCGGCCCGGGCATAGGCGGCTGGGCTCGGTGGGGCATCCGCTGCCCAACCTCGAAGTCAAGCTGGCCGACGATGGGGAGATTCTGGTACGCGGGCCGTCGGTTTTCAGCGGCTACTACCACCTGTCCGAAGAAACGGCAGAGGCGCTGCGCGGCGGGTGGTTCCATACCGGCGACATCGGGCGGCTCGACGAGGACGGGTTCCTGTACCTGATGGACCGGAAAAAAGATTTGATCAAGACCTCCGGCGGCAAGTACATCGCGCCCCAGCCGATCGAGGCGAAGCTCAAGGCGTCGGGGCTGATCGCCGAGGCCGTGGTGGTGGGCGATGGCCACAACTACGCGGTGACGCTGCTGGTGCCGAACTGGCCGGCGGTGGAGGCGCGCGGAATTGCCTGCACGGATCGCGATGGCGCCTGCCGGGACGAAGCGGTGCGGGCGTTGTTCGCGGCCGAAATCGAGCGCGTGAACGCCGGGCTGGCGCGCTTTGAGACGCTCAAGAAGTTCGCCCTCGTGGCCGAGGAGTTCACCATCGCCCGCGGCGAACTGACGCCCACGATCAAGGTACGGCGACGGGCGGTGGCGGCCAATTACCGCGAGCTGATCGCCTCGCTGTACATTCCGGCCAAAGTGGACTCGGCGTAGCCAACAGGGTGTGCTCGGACCGTGGGGCTCACTTCCGAGGTTTTGCACTTTTTGGTTTTACGAATTGGGCTTCAAACTCTCGCAACAGTTTGAG
This sequence comes from Terriglobales bacterium, assembly GCA_050745525.1. Taxonomy (GTDB): domain Bacteria; phylum Acidobacteriota; class Terriglobia; order Terriglobales; family SCQP01; genus SCQP01. The sequence continues at coordinate 4,606 of JBOGKL010000250.1, forward strand.
GTGAGCCTCCGGTGGCACCGGCGACTTCGTGAAATACAGATTGGAGCCTTCCTTGGCGCCAAAACGCGGCTCAATAGTCAGCGTCCGGGGCTGGTAAGTAAAATCCGGAGATTGCGTCTCAAATTTGACAGCCCATGAAAGCCGTTCCAGCCTCAGAGTTGCGCGACCGCTCGGCGGCCGAATGGCTGGAGCGGCGATCTTCTTCAAGAAGACTGCAAGTTCGCGTGATAAAAGGCGTTCATGGGGCACCTGGATCTGGGCGATGGCTGTGGTCTCGTGACCGATAGCGTAGGTTCGAGGCATCTTCCTTGCGAGATCACTGCTCTCGGCAATCTGGCCCATGACTTCGCTGAGATCAGCGAAAAAGGCTGCGGCCTCCCGTGAGCCGCCCTCGAGCTCGAATTCGATCGTGTTCTCCTCGAACGTAAGGGTCAACACCGGGATTTGTCTCGACTCGAACGCAACTTGGCCGCCGGTGCCGGTCAACTTCGCAAGCGTGCCGTTGGGCGCAAGCTGCGGCAGGAAGCCGTTGAACTGATAGTGTTGATTGAGCAGCTCGAGCGTTGTCGTCAGCATCATCCGTGGCCACGGGATTACCTCTGGCGGGTAAAGCAGGCGCTGCCGGGAGAATAGCCTAACGATTTCCATTCGCCTCCCTCTCAAACGGTTGCGAATTCGACCTGTCTAACAAGAATGGCGTTGGAGCCGGACGTCCCACGCGTACGGATTCGTTGCGGCGGAAGGTGGATTCCATGTACGCGGAATCGGCCCAGCACTGAGAACTGACTGCTCGGCTCGTCGATCCGTCGGCGAGGAGGGAGACTATATATTGGTTGAGGCTCACGCCTTCCAACCCGGCTTGGTTCGCCAGCCGTGCGTGAAGAGAGCGCGGCATCCGCACCACGAGGCGGCCGCTGTATTCTGGAATCGGCTGTGGCTCGGGAATTGGCAATTTGGCACTCCGACGCGACTCCATCCAGGCCCGTTTCGCGTGCTCAAGCTCAGCGAATGCCTCGTCAGGTGTCTTGCCATCTGCGGCCAAACCGGGTAGATCGGGCACCTCCACAATGAAATCGCCCTCGTCATCGAGGTACACCGTTGTCCGGTAATTTAGGCGGAGAAGTTCATCAATTGTTTTCACTGTCGTTCCCCTTTTCTCCCGAAGTTAAGCCTGGAAGTTCTCGATCAGTTCCTTCCGGGTCGTTGCCGGCGTCCGTCTCGGCTTTCGGCGGTTCGGTGTCCCAATCGAACACCCCCAATTCCTCTAGCGCCCCCTTGAGTCTTTTTATGTAGTACTCCTTCACATGCCCCCCGTGCGGTCGTGGAATCGAGAAGGTTTGATCCCTGATCGTGAAGGCGTGGTGACTGCCCGCAGGAGCATTGTGGGTATACTCGCCGGGGAATTCGTGGGCGATGTGTTTGTCCAAAAGGCTGATGACGGTGTCGAAGCGAACATTTTTGGGGCTGCTGAGGATCGCCCGCACGCGTTTTGCGATGCGCCGGCGGTCCATCAGGCGGTCTGCTTCATCCCAGTATAGTACTACAGGTAGTGCGGCTAGCGGGGCGATTGCTGGGCGACGGCAATGGCGATGAAGGCGAGGGCGGCGCGGCCGAGCTCGCGGTCACGGCGGAAGATGAGGCCCAGCTCGCGGTAGAGCTTGCGGCCGGCGAGGGGGACGCGGGCGAGCGTGCCGGCGCGCTCGTCGGCGGCGGCGAGGGTGCTGGCGACGAAGGCTACGCCCAGGCCGGCGGCGGCGAAGCCCTTGAGCAGCTCGGTGCTGTCGAGTTCCATGGAGACCTGGAGGGGGGCGCAGGGGGCGAGCCAATCCTCGACCGCCTCGCGCGTCTGGCCGGTGCGGGGAAGCAGGAGCGGCTCCCGCGCCAGGCGTTCGGCCGAGACCTCGCCGAGCCCGGCGAGAGGATGTGCGGGCGCCACGACGGCACAGATTTCATCGCGCTGCAGGGGCACGATCTTGAGGCGCGCATCGCGCACGGGGAGCGAGACGATGCCGAAGTCGGCGCGCTGTTCGAGGACTTCTTCGAGAATGTCGTTGTGCTCGCCGCGGCGGATGTGGACCTGCACGGCCGGGTGCTGGCGCTTGAAGGCGGCGAAGACCTCGGGCAACACGTGCAGGCAACTGCCCTCGTTGGCGGCAATGCGCAGCTCGCCGCGCGGGGACTGGGCCATTTCCGCCAGGGCGCGGCGGCCCTGGTCGCGCAGGGCCAGGAGGCGCTGGGCGAAATCGTGCCACAGGGCGCCGGCTTCGGTGAGCGAGACCTTGCCGCCGCCGCGAGCGAAGAGGCGTTCGCCCAGCTCATCCTCCAATAGGCGGATCTGGGCGCTGATGGCGGGCTGGGTGCGGAAGCAGCTCATGGCCGCGCGGCTGAAGGACTTAAGCCGCGCGACTTCGAGGAACGCATGAAGCTGGTCAAAATCCATAGCCGCGATAAAAACAATTGATTGGCCGGGAGGGAGGCACGGCTGCTAGGCTGACGCTTTAGTTTATCCGCAAACACAAGGAGTCAAGCCCATGCCCACGCCCAAGGAAATTCTCGAAGTTTGCCAGAAGCAGGAAGTGAAGATGGTGGATGTCCGCTTCACCGACTTACCCGGACTCTGGCATCACATAACCTTTCCCATCTCGCAACTGAGTGAGGGGTCGTTCGAGGACGGGTTCGGGATGGATGGCTCCAGCATTCGCGGCTGGGCGGCCATTCATGAGAGCGACATGCTGCTCACGCCTGACCCGAGCTGGTACATGATGGACCCCTTCTGCACGGAGAAGACGCTGGTGTTGATCGGCAACATCAGCGATCCGCTGACGCGGCAGCACTATGAGAAGGACCCGCGCTACATCGCGCAGAAGGCGGAAGCGTACCTGGCCTCGACCGGTCTCGCCGACCAGGCGTTTTTCGGGGCTGAAGCGGAGTTTTTCATCTTCGACAACATCCGCTTCGATCAGCGCGAGCAGCACGGGTTCTACTTCATTGACGCCGAGGAAGGGCGCTGGAACTCGGGCCGCGAGCAGGACAACCTCGGCTACCGGCCGCGCGTGAAAGAGGGGTATTTCCCCGTGCCGCCGACCGATCATTATCAGGACCTGCGCACCGAGATGGTGATGCGGCTGCAGGGGGCGGGGCTGGCGGTGGAATGCCATCACCACGAGGTGGCCGCGGCCGGGCAGTCGGAAATTGACCTGCGCTTCGACACGCTGCTGCGCAGCGCCGACCACATGGCGGCCTACAAATACATCGTGCGCAACGTGGCCAACGAATTCGGCAAAACGGTGACCTTCATGCCCAAGCCGATCTTCGGCGACAACGGCAGCGGCATGCACGTACACCAGTCGCTGTGGAAGGGGGGCAAGCCGCTGTTTGCCGGCGACGGCTACGCGGGGCTCTCGCCCATGGCGCTGCACTATATCGGCGGGCTGCTGCAGCACGCGCCGGCGCTGGCGGCGATCATGGCGCCGACGACGAACAGCTACAAGCGGCTGGTGCCGGGCTACGAGGCGCCGGTGAACCTGGCCTATTCGCGGCGCAACCGCTCGGCGGCGTGCCGCATTCCGATGTACTCGTCGTCGCCCAAGGCGAAGCGGGTGGAGTTCCGTCCGCCCGACCCGTCCGCCAATCCGTACCTGTGTTTTGCCGCGCTGCTGATGGCGGGGCTGGACGGGATCGAGCACCGCACCGATCCGGGAGCGCCGCTCGACCGCGATATCTACGACCTGGAGC
>JBOGKL010000251.1:0-8997 GCA_050745525.1 Terriglobales bacterium
AGTTGATGCAGGTCTATAGCCAGGTGGCGGCGACGATCGAGGAAATGCCGGGCATGGTCAGCCAGACGCAATCGGAGCTGGGCTCGCTAGGAACAACCGGATGAACCCTGTCGCCACCTACCAACGCCGCGCCGTGGAGGGCGCCACCCCCATCGGGCTGATGGTGCTGCTCTATCAGGCCATGGTCGTGCAACTGCGCAAAGCCATCGCCGCCATGGAGACGGAAGGCCACGTGGCGAAGCAGATTGAGGCGCGCACCCACGCCCTGCACCGTGTGCTCGGCATCACGGGCGAGCTGAAGAGCCTCCTGCGCGAGGACGGCGGCGAATTGGCGCGCCACTTGGCGGCGTTCTACACCCTGTGCCAGCAGCAGGTGCTGCAGGCCGTGGCGCAGCGCGATCCGGAACCCTTGCGCGCCCTGCTGCCGCAGTGCAGCCGCATTCTCGACGCCTGGCGCCAATTGGAGGAGCGGCCGGCCGCGGCCGCTTCCGGGACGGCGACATGGACGGCGTGAACGTCCCGGCGCCGGGCGCACCCGCCTGGTCCGAGCTCGACCGGGAATGGTCGGAGTTTTGGGCCGGCATCGAGGCCCACGCGCACGATCCCGCCGCCTGGTTCAGCCACGCCGGCGCAGGACAACTGCAACGGCTGCTCGATCGCGGAAGGCAGTGGCGCATCGAACATGCCCACGGGCACGAGCACGCCGACGCCGAGCGCAGCCTTTACGCCTGCCATCTGCGCCGCCTGGCGCCGGTGCTGTGCGATCTGCAGGGCGCGCTGGTGGAATCGGCGCAACTGCTGCTGCAGCGGCGCGAACACATCCGCGGCGCGCGCGAATGGGCGCGCCAGATTCCGGGCCCGCAGCCCGCGCCCCGGTTGCGCCCATGAGCAAAACCGTGCTCATCGCGGATGGCTCGCCCACCATGCGCCGCGTGGTCGAGCGTTGCTTGCGCCTCGCCGGGCTCGAGCCGCAGCAGGTGGTGGAAGCCGGCGACGGCAACGAGGCCCTGCGTCTGATCGAGGTGGCCCACCCCGACCTCGTGCTCACGGAAACCCGCTTGGAAGGCATGGACGGCCTCGAGCTCTTGCGGCAATTGCGTCAGCGCGAAGAGACGCGCGATCTTCCGGTGGTTTTCATCTCCAGCCACGCCACCGAAGCCCAGGTGCAGGAAGCCCTGCAGCTCGGCGCTCAGGGCTATATCCGCAAGCCCTTCACCGCCGATCAGATCAAAGATTACGTCGCCCCCATGTTCGCCTAAGAGCGCTGCCCAGCCCGCTTTGGTCCTCAACTTGCTACTGACAGGTGGGAGGACTCATGGAGAGCGGCGTCTACGCGGCGTGTTCGGCGCTGATTGCGCGCATGCATCAGTTGGACGTGCTGGCCAATAATCTGGCCAACGCCAACACCACCGGCTACATGGGCGAGAGTCAGTTCTATCGCGCCCTGACGGCCGCCACGGGTAATCAGCCCCTGGGCGCCCTGAATCAGGCGGTCAATCAGTTCGGCGTTCTCTCCGGCCAGCAACTCAATTTCAATCCCGGCACCTATCAGAACACGGGCAACCCGCTCGATGTCGCCATTCAGGGTCCCGGCTTCCTGACCGTGCAAACCCCCGCCGGACTTGCGTATACGCGCGCCGGCAACCTGCGCATCGGGGAAAAAGGGGAGCTGCTCAGCAGCCAGGGCGACCCGATTCTGGGCCAGGATGCCAAAGGCAAATTGGCACCCATCTCGCTGCCCAGCGGCAAGATCGCCATCAGCTCCAACGGCACCATTTCCGTGGATGGCGCCCTGGCCGGCACGCTGCATCTGGTCGAGTTCACCTCCCAGGCCCAGGTCACCCCGCTCGGCAATGCCTATTTCACCACCCCGGGCGCCAACGTCCAAACCGCGACCCATTCGTCGGTCAGCGCGGGGGAATTAGAAAACTCTAATGTCAACCCCATCCAGGCGGAGACCGACCTGATCACCCTGCAGCGGCACTTTGACATGCTCGAACGCGCCCTGCAGATTTTCAACACCGACTTCAACGAGCCCGCCACCACCGAGCTGCCCCAGGTGCAAAACCTGTAAGGAGATTTCTCATGTTGCAAGCTCTCAGCACCGCCGCCAGCGGCATGGAAGCCCAGGAGATGAACCTGGACAACATCGCCAATAACCTGGCCAACGCTTCCACCGCCGGCTTCCGCCGCCGCCGCATGCAGTTTGAGGATTTGCTCTATCAGAATCTGGTGGCGCCGGGCTCGGCCTCGACGCAACAGACCACCAACGCCACCGGCCTGGAAGTGGGCATGGGCACGCGTCCGTCTTCGACGGAAATGGTTTCGACCCAGGGCACCCTCGACGCCACCAACAACCCTCTCGACCTGGCCATCCAGGGCGCCGGGTTTTTCCAGATTCAGGTGCCCGATGGCAGCCTGGCTTACACCCGCTCCGGCTCGTTTCATCTCGACGCCAACGGCAACATCGTCACCGCCGATGGCTATCCGCTGCAGCCACCCGTCGCCGTCCCGCTGAACGCCACCAACCTCAGCATCGGCACCGACGGCACCGTCACCGCGACCGTGCCCGGTTCCACCCAGGCACAGCAGGTCGGCGCCATCACGCTGGCCACGTTTGCCAACGTCGGTGGATTGCAGAGCGCCGGGTCGAATCTTTTCACGCCCACCACGGCCTCCGGCGATGCCATCGTCGGCGTGCCGGGCGGCGCGCAAGGGTTGGGTACCGTGCAGCAGGGAGAGCTGGAGGAATCCAACGTTGATGTCGTCCAACAGTTCGTCCAGATGATCGAGGCGCAGCGCTCCTATGAAGCCAACTCACGCGTGGTGCAAGCCGCCGATCAGATGCAGCAACAGTTGAACGGACTGCAACAGTAGCCCCGCCGCAGTCCCACCGCGCGTATTCCCATGTTCCGTTTCGCTCGCATCGCCGTCGTATTCGCCTGCTGCCTCGTGACCGTCTGCGCAGCCACGCCCGCCTTGCGCGTGCGCGCGCAGGTGAGCGTGGCGGGCCCGGTGGTGCGCTTGGGCGATCTGCTCGCGTCGCCGGATGCGGCTCCCCCGGACGTGCGCTTGCTGGTGTTGGCGGCCTCGCCTCAACCCGGCGTTCCGCTGCGCTGGACCGGGCGCGCGTTGGCGGCGCGGCTGCGCAGTGCCGGGCTCAGCAGCCAGGATTTCCTCTTCCCCCCGCGCATCGTGGTGCGCCGCCAGGCGCACCCGATGCCTCGTGCGGCCGTGCTCGCCGCTGTGAGCGCCTATCTGCACCGTCCGGTGAGCGCACAGGACGTGCGCTACGCCGCGCCGCTGACCACGTCCTCCACGCCCGACGTCGTCGTGCTGCGTGCCGTGCGCGATGCCCTCCAGGACCGTCTCGACGTTTTCTGCCGCGCCCGCCACGATCCCCAACTGTTACCCTTTGTGGTTTCCGTGCGCCTCACGGGAGCAGAGCGCGAGCAAGCGGTGCAGCAGCGCCGACAGAGCGCCTTCGTCTACGCGCGCCCGTCTGTCCCGAGCCGTCCCGTACTCGTCCGTCCCGGCCATAACGCTGTGCTCGTCATCGCCAGCCCCGGCTTTGCCATGACCACGCTCGTGGCGCCGCTGCAGCCCGGCCGCCAGGGCGACCACATTCGCGTGCGCAGCCTGGCGACCAAGGCCATCTTGCAGGTGGTGGTCTCTGGCCCCAATGCGGTTGCCGCGCTGCCGCAGTCGTTAACTGGCGCGGGGCCCGTCCTGTCCCCGGGAGGCGATCATGGCTCGCGTTAAACGCTGTGGCAACGCTCTCGCCTTGCTGCTGCTGGCGCTCTCACTCGCCGCGCTGGCGCAGAAGCCTCACGCCGCCGCCCACCTTACGCCGGCGCAGCAGGCCTTGCAAGCCTATCTGGCCAAAGTGCGGCAGGTGGCGGGCGCGACCTCCGCCTCCACCGGCAGCTTGTGGACGCCCGAGGGCCGCTTCATCAACCTCGCCAGCGACTTCAAGGCGCAGCGGGTCAATGACCTTATCACCATCAACATCGTCGAGTCCACCCAGGCGGCGGGCACGGGCACGGTGCAGTCCAAGCGCGGCTTCACCGGCAACTCCGGCATCGCCGTCTTCGGCAGCACCTCCAGCCGCCTGAGCACCCTGATCGCGCCCACCTCGAATACCGACCTGGAGGGCCAAGCCTCGACGGCTTCCTCGAGCCAGCTCACCACCAGCCTTACCGGCCGCGTCGTGGACGTGTTGCCCAACGGCTTTTTGGTCGTGCAGGCAGTGCGCACCATCGCCATGAACGAGCAGCAGCAGACCGTCATCGTCAACGGCGTGGTGCGGCCGGCGGATATTGCCCCCGATAATTCCGTCCTCTCGACCCAGGTGGGCGAGCTCGAAGTGGACCTGGTGGGGAAGGGAATTCTCAGCGACACCACGCGGCCGGTGACCAGCTGGCTGCGCTTCCTGCTCAAGTTCTTGAGCTTCTAGACCCATGCGACGCTGCCTCCGATTCCTCGCGTTCGTGCTGCTGCTGAGCTTTCCTGGCGCCCGCCTCTGGGCCGCCGCGCCCAGCGCGAGCCCGGCGGTTCCCTTGCTGGTCCCCATCGGCGCCATCACCACGGTCGCCGGCGTGCGCGACAACCTGCTGGTCGGCTACGGATTGGTGGTCGGCCTCAACGGCACCGGCGATCAACGCCAGACACAGTTCACCACGCAGACGCTGAGCAACATCCTGCAGCGCATGGGCGTCCAGGTCTCCCCGCAGCAGATGATGGTGCATAACGTCGCGGCCGTTTTCGTCACCGCCACGCTGCCTCCGTTCGCGCAGCCGGGTCTGCACATTGACGTGACCGTCTCCTCAACCGGCGATGCCCGCAGCCTGCAGGGCGGCCTTCTGCTGCTCACCGCGCTGCACGGTCCCGATGGCGCGGTTTACGCGGAAGCGCAAGGCGCGCTCACCGTCGGCGGCTATAGCGCCGGCAACTCGCAAAGCCACCTGCAGGTCAACCAGACCAACGTCGGCATCATCCCCGGCGGCGGGATCGTTGAGCGCGACACCGCCATCAGCCTGCGCTCGCTGGCGCGGCTGACGTTGCTGCTGCGCCAGCCCAGCTTCATCACCGCTCACGCCATTGCCACCGCGATCAACCAGGACTTAGGCGCCGGAGCGGCCGCGAGCGCGGCGCCCGCTCACGCCGTCAACAGCCGCCGCATTGATGTCGCCTGGCCCACCGATCCCAACGCCATCCCGGCCTTCTTGTCCAAGATCGAGGCCCTGCGCGTCCCCGTCTCCCCTCCGGCGCGCGTGGTCGTGGACGAACGCACCGGCACCATCGTCATCGGCGGGGACGTGCAGTTGGGTCCGGTTTCGATCCTGCACGGGAACCTCGCCATCCAGGTGACGACCACGCTCACCGCCAGTCAGCCCGGCGCGTTCTCGCAGGGCCAGACCGCGCTGGTACCCAACACCACGGTGACCGCCAAAGAGCAGCCGGCCGCGAAACTGGTCCTCAAGCCGGGGGCAACGGTGCAGGACCTGGTCAACGGGCTGCAGTCCATCGGCGCCACCGCGCGCAACATCGTCGGCATCCTGCGCGCGCTGGAAGCCGCCGGCGCCCTGGAAGCCAAGCTGGAGGTGATTTGATGAACCTCCCGCCTATAGCGAGCAACGTCGCCCTCGCCATCACCACCCCAACGGCGGCCGCCCAGCGCGAGAAACTGGACAAATCCGCGCGCGAGTTTGCCGGCATCCTGATTGACACCATGTGGAGCGAGTTCCAGAAGGACCCACTCGCCCCCCAGCCGGGAGAGTTTTCCGACCCCGGCGCGCAAAGCATGAAAGGCCTAGGGCTACAAGCAATGTCCATGGCTCTGGCCCAGCATGGCGGCTTGGGATTGGCCAAATTGATCGAGCATCAGCTCGACCCTCCCGCGCCTGTCACACTTCTGCCTGAATCTCAGTTGACCTCTCTAAAGTCCAAGGCCACCTCTGCCGATAACCTGATGGAAGCGAGACCTCATGGGCTCGCTCTGGAGAAGCTACGGTGAAGATCCTCGACCCCAACCTCGATCCCTCCTGGGCTGCGCAGCAGCGCTCCCAGGGCTCGAGCCCGGTTGCCTCCACCCGCACCTCCGTCCCCCCCTCCGGTTCCGGCAACACGGTCTCGAGCAGCGATGCAACGCGGCTGGGCTCTTCCGTCGTGGGTCTCACGGCGCAGGCCTTGGCGCAGCCCGAAACGCGCTCCGAGATGGTTAGCCAACTGCGAGCCCAGATTGCCGGCGGCAATTACGTGGTGCAGGCCACCGCGGTTGCCGACGCCATGCTGGCCGACCCGCAGACCGGTTTGGGGACGCTGGGACATGGATAGCTCTCCGCGCGGTCTGGCGCTGTGTGCGCCCGCCGACCCTGACATTTTTGAAGCCTGGCTGGAGCGCCGGCGCACGCTGGTCAGCGATCTCTGTCACTGCCTGCATCGCGGCTTCAAGGCCGTGGCTGCCTTTGACGGCGCCGGCTATCTCGACTGCGTGCAGCGGCAGGAAGCGCTCGCCGAGCGCGTCGCGGCGCACGACGCCGTCATGCCCGAGCTTCCCCCCGATGCGGCCTCGAAACGGAACGCCGCCAGCGCGATTGCCGCCATGAACGGCGAGTTGCGGCGCCTGGGGGACATTCAAACCGCGCTGATTGAAATCGGCGGCCGCTCGGTGCGCTGCTTTCAGCGCGTCTGGGCGCTGGCCTCGCCCGCCTACGAACGGCCGTCCGAGCGGAAGGAGCGATAACCATGGGTCTCTCCGGCAGCCTCTCCATCGCCGTGCAATCGCTGGAAGCCCAACAGGCGGCCGTGCAAGTCACCGCCAACAATATTGCCAACGTGAACACGCCCGGCTACACGCGCCGGGTCGCCGTGCTGGCCGAACAGGCGCCCTTCTCCACCGAAACCGACTCGGCCGGGGGCGGCGGCGTGAGCCTGCAGCAGGTGCAGGACATTCGCGATTCCGTGCTCAATATCCGGATCAACCAGGAGACGGCCAGTCAGTCCCAGCTCACCGCCCTGCAGCAGCAGCTCGGTCCAGTGCAGACGCTCTTCAACGCGCAGTCCGGCGCCGGTCTCGACACCGCCATTGACGGCTTTTACAGCGCCCTGCAGCAGTTGTCCACCAACCCCACCAACGGCGCCCAGCGCCAGAGCGTGATCACCGCCGCGCAAACCATGGCGCAGACCTTCAACCAGGTCTCCAACGGCATCACCGAGCAGATTGCCGGCGCCAATCAGTACGTCGTGCAGAATGTCGCGCAGGTCAACGCGCTGACCTCCCAGATCGGCACCCTCAACGGGCAGATCGCCAGCTTGCAGAACCTGCAGCAGAACGCCGCCGCGCTCGAGGACCAGCGCGGCACGCTGCTGAACAACCTCTCGCAGTTGATGGGCTTCACGCAAATTACCGGCAGCAACGGCGAAGTGACGCTCACCACGGCCGGCGGCCAGGAACTCGTCTCGGGCACCGAGGCGGTGACGCTGACGACCCAGCCCAACGGCGCCGTGCAGGATATCTATGCCGGTGGCACCGACATCACCTCCAGCATCAGCGGCGGGAGCATCGCTGGTTTGATTCAGGCGCGCGATACCGATCTGCCCAACCTGGCCAAGCAACTCGACGCCCTGGCCACCACCATCGCCAGCGGCATCAACACGCAAAACGCGGCGGGCTTTGACGGCAGCGGGAATCCCGGCGGCAACTTGTTCGTCCCTCCCTCGGCCACCAACGCCGCCGCGAACATGGCTTTGGCGACCACCGATCCCAACGCCATTGCCGCCAGCGCCAGCAGCAGCAATGCCGGCGACAACAGCAACCTGCTGGCCATGGTGAACCTGCAGAACACGCCCAATGGCTCCGGCCTCACTCCGGATGACGCCTATGCGGCCATGGTCAGCACCATCGGCTCGCTGGTGCAGGGCGCCGATACCGAGCAGCAGGCCTCGCAGGCGGTGCTGACGCAACTGCAGAATCAGCAGGCTGCCTATTCCGGCGTATCCATGGACGAGGAGAGCGTCAACCTCACCCAGTTTCAGCAGGCCTATCAGGCGGCGGCGCGCGTGGTGGGCGTCATCAACACGCTGTCCTCGCTCGCCATCAACCTGGGACAAGACTAAGCGCGGGTGGTATCCATGTTCGAACGCATTACCGATTCGTTGATGACCAACAACCTGCTGCAGGCGCTCAATCAGACCGAGCAGGGTCAGAACCAGGCCCTCACCCAGGTGGAGACCGGACGCAGCGTCAACACCCCCTCCGACAACCCCGTCGCCGCCTCGCTGGCGGCGGTGAACCAGTCCCAGGCCGCGCAGGTGACCCAATTTCTGCAGAACATCAACAGCGTCACCGGCGCGCTGCAGGTGGGCGATTCTGCTCTTTCCTCGGCGGTCAACTTGCTGAACCAGGCCGTCTCCCTGGGCACGGAAGGCGCCAACGGCGGACTCTCCTCCAGCCAACTTGCCGCCATCAGCCAGCAGGTGGGCCAGATTCAGCAGCAGATGGTGGACGTCGCGAATACCACGTTCAATGGCGTCTCCATCTTCGCCGGCACTGCCGGGGGGCCGGCCTATACCGCCGATGCCGCCCAGTCCGACGGCGTGCAGTATCAGGGCAACAGCGGGGTCAACCAGGTGCAGATCGCCCCCGGCGCCAGCGTCGCCGTCAACGTTCCCGGCAGTCAGATCTTCCAGAACGCCTCGGGCAGCATCTTCCAGGCACTGCACGATCTCCAGAGCAGCCTGACTGCCGGCAGCAGCTCCGGAGTGCAATCGGCGCTGGGGGAACTGAATAACAGCGTGACCACGCTGGGCGAGCAGCGCGTGTTCTACGGAGCGACCACCAGCCGTCTCTCCTCGACCACAACGTTCCTGAACAACGAGCAGTTGGATCTGACGCAGGAACAGAACTCGCTGGTGGGAGCCAATCTCGCCAACTCCATCACGCAATTGTCCTCGGCCGAGACCGCCCGCCAGGCGATCCTGACGGCCGGCGCCCAG
>JBOGKL010000252.1:0-2947 GCA_050745525.1 Terriglobales bacterium
GCGGAACCTGGGGGAGGACTACGGACCGGAGGGCTTCATCCGGCCGCAGCGGCTCGTGCTCAGCTACATTTACGACCTTCCCAGCCCGCGCGATGCGGCGCTGCTGCGCGGCTGGTCCATCGCCGGGGTCACGATGATGCAATCGGGCGACTATCTTTCCGCCGTGTACAGCAGCGATACGAGCAACATCTTTGGCGTGCCTGACAACAAGCCCGACTACACATCCGGCTGCGCGGTGGCAGGGACAGGACCGGTGGAGAGCCGGCTCGATGGGTATTTCAATACCGGTTGTTTCCGCCTGCCCACGATCGCGGGCACGCATGATACGACCTTTGGCGACGCGCCCACCGGCAATATCATCGGCCCGAGCGAGGTGACGTGGGACGTGTCGCTGCAGAAGAAACTCGCGTTGCACTGGCTGGGGGAAGCGAGCAGCGGAGCATTTCGTGTTGATGCGTTCAATCTGTTCAACCATCCGGTGTTTGGCGATCCGAGCACCGACTTCAACCCGCAGTCCACGCCGGGGGTGATTCTCGGCCCGGGGGTGGTGAACCCGCGCGTGATTCAGTTCGGGCTGAAGCTGGCGTTTTGATTCCCGGCGGTCACTTTGCCGTGTTTACCCATTCCCAGGAATTCCTGCGGGAATTGGTGGCGCGGGTTCTGCCGCTGACAAGCGGTAGACGCGCACTAGCCGGCGTGGGCGGCCTCGAGGGCGGCGATATCAATTTTCCGCATGGTCATCATGGCCGTCATGGCGCGTTTGGCGGCGGCGCGATCCGGGTCGTTGACCATGGCCAGCAAGGCGCGCGGGGTGATCTGCCAGGAGAAGCCCCAGCGGTCCTTGCACCAGCCGCACGCGCTCTCCTGGCCGCCGTTGCCGGTGATGGCATCCCACAGGCGATCGGTCTCGGCCTGATCCTCGGTGACGATCACGAAGCTGACCGATTCGTTGGGGATGAACTTGGGGCTGCCGCTGAGGCCGAGAAAGGGTCGGCCGCAGACGGTGAACTCGACGAGCAGTTCCTGCCCCTCCGGACCCGAGGGCGTGTCCACGGGCGAGCGGGTGATCTTGCCCACGCGGCTGTTGGGGAAGTTGGCGGCGTAGAAGGCGGCGGCCTGGCTGGCTTGCCCAGGGTCGAACCACAGGCAGGTAATCATTTGTTCGGACATCGTGGGCTCCTCCCCGCAGCTTCCACCGCGGTTCCCATGGCGTGATTATGCCTCATGGCCGCGTAGGCAGGCGGCTCTGCGGTCGCTTAAGCCAAGCGACTGATCCACGATGCCAGCGAGCGGATGTGGCGAGGGTCGGCGAATTTGATCAGAACTGCCATGGATCCGAACATCAGGGCACCCTCGATCACTACGAGCGCTGTTGTGGGCAGGCCACGCTTGCGCTAGGCCCTTTGAATCGCGTCGATGTGCTGCCCGATAAGCGCCAAAAACAGGAGCCAGGGCACGACCCAGCAGAGCTTTGACGCGTTGTCGACCAATAACTTTAGTTCATACACATTGCGGCAATCGAGGCGAACGAAGGCCAAATCGCAGCGGTCATCGGCGACGCCGTTCTCGGCATAATTCCGCTGGGCCCCCACGTATTTAACGCCAGCGTAGCAATCGCCAAGGATCTAGACCGGACGTGCGAGTACATAACAAACCACCAGCGGACCTTTCCGCGGGACTGGTGCTATGCGCCGGGCGGGCCGTCGCTCAAAATTTGCGTCGAATTTGGACAGATCCGTGCCTCCAGGGTCTCCTGCAGGCAGCTCGGAGGCGTGCCGCTTCTCATTGGTGATTGCCTCAACTATGCGAGCAGGATCGGGGCAGCCGGCGAGGGGAATCGCTGCCTCGTCGGACCGAGAGCCGCGACGATGCGCGATCTGGGCCCATTCGGACTTTCTGGCCCCTACACGATCTCCGGGAAAGCTCACGAAAGCGCCTACGAGTATTGGAGCCTCGATTTAGGCGAGATCTGGCGCGAGATCAAGGGCGGCTCAACGGGAACGGAGACTTACTGGGGATGAGGAGGCGGCACCCAGCGCCGGATTCGCCTGTGTGTACCGAAGAGTGGTACAGTGGGGTAGGAGTGAAGGGAGCGGGATGATCGCGGACTTCCGGGACGAGTGGCTGCGGGCGTTCTTCCTGGAGGACGTGAAATCGCGGCAGCTTCCGGCGGCTATCGAAACCGCTCTTTTCCGCAAACTCCAGCTTCTGGACGATGCTGTCACCGACCAGGATTTGCGGGCGCCTCCCGGCAATCATTTTGAGAAGCTGAGGGGCGAGCTGGAGGGGTTCCATTCGGTTCGCGTCAACCGGCGCTGGCGCCTCGTATTTCGATGGAACCCCAGTCGCGGTGAGGCGACCGGAGTATATCTGGACGATCACAGCTACCGATGAGGTGAATTATGTTGATGACGAAGCGCAAGCCGGCCACGGTCGGCGAGATCTTGACGGAGCAGTTTCTGCGGCCTATTGGGCTCACGCAGACAGCGCTGGCCGAAGCGATGGGCGTGCCGCGCAAGCACGCGAACGAACTGTGCAACGATCGCCGCAGCGTGACGGCGGCGACGGCGCTGATCCTGGCACGTGTGTTCGGCAACAGCCCGGAGTTCTGGCTCAATGTGCAGCGCCGCAGCGATTTGTGGGGGCTTTGCACAGCGCGCGCGAGCACGCCCGGATCGGCTTTGGAACGCCCGGCGCGGCCGTCGAAATTGTTGGCAGGACGGTAGAAGTTGGATCTCCCCGTTCGTCGCTATAGTGAAGGCTGGAAAAAGAGTCCGCCGAGGAGAAGAGACGAGATGCCGCAATTTCTGGTCGCCGTTCAACACGGGGATAACTATGAACCGCCCGCCGACAAGGCGGCGATGATGGAAGACATCCACGCGCTCAACCGCGAGATGATCGCCGCCGGGGTGCGGGAGCTGGCCGGCGGACTGGCGCCGGCACGGAA
>JBOGKL010000253.1:0-3011 GCA_050745525.1 Terriglobales bacterium
CGAGTTGTCCAGGCTGCCGCCGTTGGCGCTCATTTGATAGAGCGTCAACGCCAGCGCACGCTGGGCCGGGCGGCCGCGTTCCCACACCTGAAAAGCTGCCTCGGCGCTTTGGCCCTCGTCCAGATACAGGTCCGGCGTGGCCGACACCGCACGCAGCGTCTCCTCCGTCAGGTTCCCGGCGTTCGATTGCAGGCTCAGGTTCATCCCCGCCGCGGCGCGGGCGATGGCCGGCACCAGCGGCACCACGATGATGCCGGCGCTGGCCTCGTACGCGGGGCGGTTGTAGGCCGCGTAGGGGATGGTGGCGAGCGTGATCGCCGCCACGCCGGAGGCGGGATCCGGATCCGAAGCGGTTACGGTGAGCGGACCGGCGTCGAGCTTGTCCAGGTTGGCGCCGGTCTCGGGCACGCTGTTGGACAGATCGAGCGTGAGGGCGTTCTCCGATATCCGGACCCAGGCGTTGGCCAGCCCCTGGGCCGGGGAAACCGGAACCAGCACGCGGTCCACCGGCTCCTGCGCCGGCTCCCCGCGACGCCACAGCCCCACCACGCCCACCAGGCGGCTGCGCGCGGGATTGGGCTGAAAACCTCCGGAGCGGAGCTTCACCACCAGCGCCTCGGCTTCCTCACGTGCCGCCGGCGAACCGTTGCTCAACGCCGGGTTGTCGTAATAGATCGTGTTGTAGGTGTTGAAGCGGCAGGTGAGGCCGAGCACGTCATCCGCGTCCAGCGCGGCCGCCAGCGCCTGCAGCGCCGGCGAGTCGTAGGCCTCAATGCGCAAGCCTTCGGCTTTGGCGAACGAGGTCTGCCACACCACTGACGCCCGGCCGGCAATCATGCCGTTCGCGGGGTTGCGATTGAAGTTGAGATAGCGGTCCACGAAGCGGCGGCGGCTGGGCGCGTGCAGAAAGTAGCCGCCGCCGAAGCCAAAGCCCATGCGGTCGAAAAACAACTGGGAAGTGAAGGCGCCGAAGGGTTCGACATCCACCAGCATGCCGGTAAAATTCACCGCCGCGTTGAGGAACGGATCGCCGCCCGAGGGCCGGCCGGGCCCCAGGTCGCAGCCGCACACGCGGGTGTTGAAGAACGTCGAGCGGTGCGTGCCTTGTGGATTCCAGCTCACCGCCGTCACCACCTGCGTGACGGCATTGTCGCGGAAGGCGCGTACGCGGTCCACGGCGCCGGGGAAAATCGTCTCGCCGCTGTCCTCGTTGTAGTTGTCGTCGTAGTTGTTGGTGGTGATGGGATCCCAGGTCATTTCGCCTTGGAAATAAATGCGCGGTGTCTCCAGCACGCTCATGAATCATGACCTCGCAGGCGGGGAATACAAAAACGCCGGCCCGGCGACCTGCTTCGCATCGGCCAAGGGCGCGAGCATGGCCGCGCGCGCGGCGCGGCGCAGCGCGTACATGGCCCCCACGGCCTGTCCCATGGCTCCGGTGGTGTTGCCGCGCAGCGCCGCCTGCAAGGCGTCCAGCATCTGCGAGTAGGCCAGGTTACACGCCGCCTGGGCGGCCCGGGCCTCGGGCGGATCGCCGGAAAAATCATGCCCGCTGGGATCGGCGATGGCCGGGTACACTCCCTCCCAATCCACGCCCGCGCTATCGGGCCCGAACTGATACCCCAGCGGCTGGTCGGCTTTGTGCAGCAGCAGGTTCTGAAACAGCTCGCTGAAGCGGTAGTAATGGGCCAGGTCCTCATGGAAATCGAGCGGGCTGGGAGCCGTGCCCTGCGACGTGCCCTCGCCCTCGGAAACGATCTGCCCAATGGCGCGGTGCGCGTCGCTATAGCCCAGAACCGGATAGATCTGTCCGGCAAAGTATTGCCGATCGCCGATCTGGTTGCGGCCCGGCTGCCAGAACTCCGGCGGCAGCACTTCCAGATACGCGTCCACTGCGGCATAGAACTCGCCGATGGTTTGGGTCTGTTCCGCCGTGCCCGCCGTAGCCGCCAGGGGCCGGATCACCGGGTAATCGGGCGGGGCCACCGGCTCTTCGATTTGCATCGCCTGCTGCATCGCCTCGCGGGAAAATGGCAGCAAATGCAGCAGGAGCGGCGAGCCGCCCGGCGGGCCGATGTCGCCGGGCAACGTGGTGGGATAGCGTGGGCCAGGCACCAGGACCGGATCGCCGCCCAGCGCGTTCAGGATATTGGCCGCCAGACACAGATGCGTCATCTCCTCCAGCACCACCGACTGGATCAGCGCCGCGGCGCGTTGGTTGGCGCCCTCGCGCAGGCTGTAGAGCGCGTACAGGTACGGCGGCAGCGTGCCGAACTCGATGCCCACGGCGGTCTGCAGCATGGCCGCCGCCGCGCGCGCGACACTGTGTGGATCATTGAGATTGGAGGGCGCAGTAGCAAGAAGCCGGATCATAACTGACTGGCTGACTTACCGTATCACGCTTGGTGCAGCGGCGCCAGCGCGATGGCGATCAGGCCCAGGATAAACAGCACAAACATGAGCCTCAGCAGGCGTGCCACGGCGGCATTGCCGCCGCGGAACTCCTTCCACACCGCCACCCCCCAGATGGCCGAAATCAGCCCATTTCCAGCCCCCATGGCATAGGAGGTCGCCGGACCCACCAGCGGCACCGACGCGGCCACGTAGCTCGACATGGCCCCCACGCACCAGATGAAGCCCCCCACAACTCCCCACAGGTGCGTACCCCAGGCGCCACGGCCATAGTCGCTCCAGCCCACTGGCGGGCCGTGGACCGGGTGATGCATGAAGTAGGCATTGAAAACAAAATTCGAAGCCAACGCGCCCAGCACAAACACCACCAGCACCGCGTAGGGACCGAGCTTCCCCGGACCTTGCATTGCCTTGGCCACCAGTGGGTAATACAGGCCGAGCACAACCCCGCACAAAAGGCTGAGCACAATGCCCTGGGCGCCCTTCCCAGGGGTTGAGCCCCGCGCGCGTTCCAACCCACGGTAGGCAAACGCATCGCTCACCATGGCCAGGCAGATCAGCGCGATACCGCCAAACAGCCAGTACGGGCTGCCGGCGGG
>JBOGKL010000254.1:0-2440 GCA_050745525.1 Terriglobales bacterium
CGGCTTGCGCCGCGCGGCCCGCTCTCTAAGGCCGCCAGACCGCTCCGCCGGGGACCCCTACTCCCCGGCTCCGCTGCGGTGGGCGCTGCGCGCTCAGGCGCCACCGGCGCCTTCGCCCCACGCCCCGGCTCCGCTTCGGCTAAGCTTGCCTAGATATGGCGACGCAGGCGAGCCGCGGCAACGCCCCGCATCTGGTCCGTGGACTGGGACTGCGCGGCGGTGTCGCCCTGAACATGATCAACATGATCGGGGTGGGGCCGTTCATCACCCTGCCGTTGATCCTGACCGCCATGGGTGGGCCGCAGGCGATGCTGGGCTGGATCCTGGGTGGTGTGTTCGCGCTGTGTGACGGGCTGATCTGGGCCGAGTTGGGCGCGACGTTCCCCGAGGCGGGCGGCTCGTACCGGTATCTGGCCGAGTGCTACGGGCCGAGGTGGGGACGGCTGCTGTCGTTCTTGTTCGTCTGGCAATTGAGCTTCAGCGCGCCGCTGTCCATCGCCAGCGGCTGCATCGGGCTGGCGCTCTACTCCAGCTTCCTGTTCCCTTCTCTCGCTCATCCGCTGTTCGCGCAGGGCTCGCTCGGGCTCGGCATTTCTCTTAGCGGCATGACCGCCGTGGCCGTGGGCGTGTGCCTGCTGGCCTTGTGGCTGGCCTATCGCAAAGTCGGCAACATTGACCGCATCTCGCAGTACCTGTGGGTGGGCGTACTGGCGACGGTGGCCTGGGTGATCTTCGCCGCCCTCACGCACTTCCATGCGCGCCTGGCGTTCACGTTCCCGCCGCATGCGTTCGCCTTCGGCGGCAGCTTCTTTCTCGGCCTGGGCTCGGCCATGCTGATCGCGACGTACGACTACTGGGGGTACTACAACGTAGGCTTTTTGGGCGGCGAGGTCGAGCAACCGGAGAAAAACATCCCGCGCGCGATCATCTGGTCGGTGGTGCTGGTGGCCATCCTGTACATCGTCATGAATGTGGGCGTGATCGGCGCGATGCCGTGGCAGGAGCTGACGCACGGGATCTCGCAAAACTACGTGATGTCGGTGTTCATGCAACGCCTCTACGGCGGCTGGGCGGGCGGCATCATCACGGCGCTGATTATCTGGACCGCCTTCGCCTCCGTGTTCGCGCTCATGCTCGGCTATTCGCGCGTGCCCTACGCGGCGGCGCTCGACGGCAACTACTTCAAGAGTTTCGCCAAGCTGCATCCCAAGGGGCAGTTCCCACATGTCTCGCTGCTGTGGATCGGAGGCGTAGCGGCGCTGTTTTGCTGCTTCACGCTGGCGGAAGTGATCGCGGCGCTGGTGGTGATCCGCATCGCACTGCAGTTCCTGCTGCAGGCGATCGGGCTGCTGGTGCTGCGGGCGCGGCGGCCGGAGCTGGTGCGGCCGTTCCACATGCGCTGGTATCCGCTGCCGGCGCTGCTGGCCATTGCCGGGTTCGTGTACGTGCTGTTCTCGCGCACGAACTCGGTCGTGCAGTTGCGCTACGCGGGTGTGATCGCGGTGCTGGGGATAATCATTTATTTTCTGCGGGTCCAGCGGAGCCCGCCTCGCGCGCCCGGAATTGCCCCTCCAGCCGCCGCCATACGGCCGGAGTGAAGTCGTTGGCGTAGGTGAGCTGGAATATCCGCAGCCGCAGCTCGCTGCTGGAAATCACGGGTTCGCGGCTGCGAATGCCGGCCACCAGCAAGCGGCGAGCGCTGTCGAACATTGCACAAGCGATGGCAAGCCGTTCGCCGCCGCGGCGCGCCTGCCACAGTTCCATCAGCTTCGCCTCAGCCCAGTGCGAGGTGTCGTTCACGGTGGGCTGATCTCCTCCTCGAGCCTGTCAGTATGTAGGGAATCTGAGCGACATCGAGCCGCACGGTCACCAGCCGCAGCAGAAAACAAAACGGCGCACCCCGGCCGTTGCCGGAGTGCGCCGAAGGTTCGTGATTGCTGCGGGTTAGAAGGTGAACTCGGCGCCGAACTCGCCGCGGAACGACTTCGGGATGGTGACGCCGTTGCCGTTGATGTAGCCCTGCGGCTGTTGGAAGTTCGAAGACGTCACGTTGCCCTGATAACTGCCGAAGTTCGTCCGGTTGGTGATATCGAAGGATTGGAAGAACAGGTTCACCGAACCCCAGTCGCGCAAGGCAATCCGTTTGCCCGCGCGCATGTCCACATCGAAGTAGGACTGCGCCCGCAGGGAATCAATGGACAACTGATGGCAGGTGCCGGCCTGCAGACAAGGGAGGGTATAGAAGCCGGTCGAGGGATCGAAGACGCCCGCCGCTCCGGCATACTCGGCGTAATCAGTCGGGTTGGCATTGGGCACCACGGCGAACTCACCGTTGTAGCTGTAGCCGGAGCCGAGGCCAAACAGGTCCGATCCGGTCGTCGCCGAATAGGGGGGCGCCGAAGCCCATTGCATGATCGGCGCAAAGTTCACGCCCCAGGGG
>JBOGKL010000255.1:0-2757 GCA_050745525.1 Terriglobales bacterium
AGCTGCGGCTCGCCTCGCCGGCCTCGACCTTGCGCAGGAAGGTGATGCCCTGCGGCGTTTCGCGCACCGCAACCTGGGCGTTGCGCAGGGCCGGCAGCGACTGCGCCAGCGCCGTCAGTTCGTGATAGTGGGTGGCAAAGAGCGTGAAAGCACGCGTGTGGTCGTGCAGATGCTCGACAATGGCCCAGGCCAGCGCCAAGCCGTCGTAGGTTGCCGTCCCGCGGCCGATCTCGTCGAGGATCACCAGGCTGCGCGCGGTGGCCAGATTGAGGATGACGGCGGCTTCTGTCATCTCGACCATGAACGTCGAGCGGCCACGCGACAGGTTGTCGCTGGCGCCGATGCGAGTAAAGATGCGGTCCACCAGCGGCAGGCGCGCGCGGGTGGCGGGCACGAAGCTGCCCATGTGCGCCATGAGCACGATCAGCGCCGCCTGGCGCAGATAGGTGCTCTTGCCTCCCATGTTGGGCCCGGTGAGCAGCAGGATGCGCTGCGTGTCGGGGTCCAGGGCCAGGCTGTTGGGGACGAAACGGCCGGGCTCGAGCTGCTCCACCACCGGGTGACGACCGTCTATTATTTCCAACCCCGCCTTGTCCGCCATCTGGGGACGGCAGTAGTTGCGCTCGGCGGCGACGTGGGCGAAATTGGCCAGCACGTCGAGCTCGGCAATCGCGGCCGCGTTCTGGCGGATGGCGGAAGCGGCCGCGGCGGCCTGACGGCGCAGACCGGTAAACAGCTCGAGCTCCAGGGCGTGACTCTGCTCCTCAGCGCCGAGAATCTTGCGTTCGAGTTCCTTCAGCTCGGGGGTGGTGAAGCGCTCGGCGTTGACCAGCGTCTGCTTGCGCTCGTAAGCGGCGGGAACGAGGCGGAGGTTGGCCTTGGACACCTCGATGTAGTAGCCAAAAATATTGTTAAAGCGGATCTTTAATGATGCGATGGAAGTGCGCGCGCGCTCCTGCGCTTCCATCGCGGCGATGGCGCTGCGCGCGCCGTGGCTGAGTGCGCGCAGCTCGTCCAGTTCGGCGTGCACGCCTGGGCGGATGTAGCCTCCGTCGGCAAGCGTGGCCGGAGGCGCTTCGACGATGGCGGCGGTGATGGCGGCGCGCAGTGTATCGCAGCCGTCGAGGGCCTCCCGGAGCTCGCCCAGGCGCCCCGCGCCGCCCCCCAGCGCGCGCGCCAATTCCGGGATCCGGTCGAGCGAGGCGCCGAGCGCCAGCAGGTCGCGCGGCAGCGCCGTCTCCAGCGCGATGCGGGCAAGCAGCCGCTCCAGGTCCTGGATCCCGGCCAGCGTCGAGCGCAGCTTTTGGCGCAGCTCCCAGCTTGCGACCAGCGCCGCGACCGCCTCGTGGCGCGCCGCGATCACCGCCAATTCGCCGCTGGGACGCAGCAGCCATTGGCGCAGCAGCCGCTTACCCATGGCGGTGACGGTGGCATCAAGCACCGAGCGCAGCGTGGCCGCCTCGGCGCCGGCAAACATGGGTTCCACCAGCTCGAGATTGCGCGCCGTGGCGGCATCGAGCACCAGCCCCTGCTGGCGCTCGTAAAAGCCGAGCCGGTCCACGTGCTGCAGCTGGCTGCGCTGCGTCTCCTTCACGTAATGGACGATGGCGCCGGCCGCCGTCGCCGCCCACCGGCGCTCTTGCAGTCCGAAGCCCTCGAGCGACAGCACGCCGAAATGGCTCTCCAGCACGCCCTGGGCAAAGCCCGGCTCCAGTATCCAGGGCTCAAGCGGCGTCAGCGCGGCTTGCAGTCCGTCCATCGGATTGGGCTCGAACAGCGGCGTCTCGGCCGCCGCGTACAGGATTTCTCGTGGCCGCCAATGGGCCATTTCCTCGCCCAGCCGCGTCTCGGCCGATGCGCCGGCAAACTCGGTGGCGCGAAACTCGCCCGTGGACACATCCAGGATCGCCCAGCCCGTGATGGCCCCGTCGGGCGAGCAGGCCAGGGCCGCCAAAAACCGGTTTTCGGCGTCGGCAAGCTGGAAGGTGGCCGTGCCCGGCGTCAGCACCCGCGTGACTTCGCGCCGCACAAGCGTCTTGGCCAGCTTCGGGTCTTCCATCTGCTCGCACAGGGCGACCTTGTGCCCCTGCTGAACCAGCTTGGCGATGTAGCCTTCGGCGGCGTGATAGGGAACCCCGCACATGGGAATCGGAGTCCGCTTCTCTTTGTTGCGGCTGGTAAGGGTGATTTGCAGCGCGCGTGAGGCGATGACCGCGTCCTCGTAAAACAGCTCGTAAAAATCCCCCAGCCGGAACAGCAGCAACGCCTCCGGATGCAGGCGCTTGGCCTGCTGATACTGGCGCATGAGGGGCGTGGAAGCTTCGGGCGGCACGCGAGAGTAGTTTAGCAGCGAGCACACTCACAGGCCCACCCGTAGCCGGGGTGTCGGATTGGCGGGTGACCCTCTTTTGACATAGCAGGCTGATTCGTGCTATTCCAGCCGCGTGGTGAGTCGCAGGCTGGACATCGCGGCGGCCCTCCCTCACCTGTTGAAGTTTTTCCAAGGCGACGCGGCGTACGTCACGCAGATCGCATACTTGGTCGCAACCGAACTCTGGGCGCGCAGCGCCGTTGAGGGGAGATTTCCCGCCCTGGCCGTGCTTGGCCGATCCAGTCGGGAGCAGGCCAACGTTGCTTGAGGGAGAAAGGTCCGGAAAGGAGGTGAATGGAATGAAAAAGGAGAAAATTATTCTGGACGATGAGATGGAAGTGGTGCCGATCGGGCCACTCGTGGTAGTGACTCACGAACCGCCTGAC
>JBOGKL010000256.1:0-3245 GCA_050745525.1 Terriglobales bacterium
CTCCTACCTAAGCCACGGTCGCCGACGACGGTGAGCGCCTGGGGCGAAGCCGGCGCAGCCTTTGCGCATGCCGGTGAAGCGCCTTAGCCGGTGACAGGCTCGCCCATGGCCTTGAGGCAGCGGCCCAGCGCAGCAGTTCATCCAGAATGCGTTGAATTGGAACCGGCCCTCGCCATTGACGTGGCCAGCCACCATCGGCACCGTCGCGCCTTCCACCATCTGCATCATTTTCAGCGTGGTGACCTGCATCTTGACCGCCTGCGCGGCGCGCAAGCCACCCGAGACTCCGCCGTAGCTGACGAAGCCGCAAGGCTTGTAATTCCACTCCCGGCACACGCAGTCCAAGGCATTGACCAGCGACGGCGGTGGACTGTAGCCGTATTCGGGCATCGCGAAGATGTAGGCGTCCGCCGCGGCCACGCCTGCCGACCATCGCTCGGTGTGTTCGTGCCTATAATCCTGCCGGGCGGGATGGACCGGCTCGTCATAGACGGGCAGGCTGAAGCTGGTGAGATCAGCCGACTCGACCTCGAATTTGCCATACTGCTGGGCAAATCCGTGGAACCAGCGCGCCACCGAAATCCCGACACGTCCGGCCCGGGTGGAGCAGACAATGACGTGAAGCCTGGGCTGCATTGCTGCATTAGAGATCTCCTACGGATTCAACTTCGAAATGCACCGTCTCCGATGACGAGTTCCGGTCTGGATAATCAACCCAGGCTAACCGGCATCCGGATGGAGAGGTAAGAGGCTATCCGGTGTTTGTGACCACGCAAGAGGAGATGACGCGAAGGCAGTAGGTGGCCGATCTGCCCGGCCCCTTTCGCGGTTTCACGGGCCATATTCCAGCCCGAATGGCACCGATTTCGGCGAAGCGGATGGCGCCGGAAAAGCAACTCCAGCACCGCTTCAGGCCGACGGAACATCCCGCCGGCAAAAACGGGCTGTGCCCGCAAATTCGACAAGCGAACAAGATCCTGTAACAGAAAAGTGAGTGGCCGGCCGGCTCACCTTTCCGCGCCATCCCGCGTCCAACTTATACGTAAGCACAAATCTGCCGGCGCCTTCTCGGCCCCGCCCGGGCAGCCCGCCGGACACCGAGGGTGCGCACCGTCGCCAATACACGGGCTCTGTGTCCAAAGACACCATTCAATTTCAAGCGTACCGAGCACAAGCGGCGCAGTCGTTCTGCGGCCCGCGCCAGCCAAGGTCCGGCGCTACATTCGGCATCAGCCCACCACCTACTGTCCACCAAAATCCGCCGCCATCTGTCACCTATGCTAACTGAACCGTATCAACGACTTAAAGCCAGAAAAGGAACAGTTTCCGCCGTTTCCTCCAACCCTCCGGGCGGCGGCTTGGGCGAGCTCGGGGCGCTCGCGTCGCGCATCCTGCCGGGAATCGAAGCCCGCACTCCAAGCGACCAACGGGAGCGACCGTGGAAAGGGCGGCGAGCCACTCCGGTCTCACGCCACCTCGCGGAAGAGGAATGGAATCAACGCCTAGGATTCGGCACTGAGACACTTTCGGCCCCTTCGCCGGCGCCCGAGCCGCAAAACCTCCGGCCGCAGCTGCGCTTCGGATGGTGAAGATCCGTCCGCGAGAAGTGCATACGATTTCCATGGCGACTTGAAACAGAATGGCGGGTTAGAACCTCTAACGGAAAGAAGCATGGCGCGCATGAGGCGAAGCGGCGGAATGGCGGCGGCGTTCGTAGTGCTGTCTCTGGCCGCTAGGATAGCTGGGGCGCAGGCTCAGGGACAGCGGGCCAAGGTGACCGAGGCCCTGAACCGGCTGACGTGGGGCATCGCGCCCGGCCAGGTCCAGGAGGTCGAACGAATCGGGCTGCAAAAGTGGATCGAGCAGCAGTTGCACCCGGATCGAATCCCTGAGAACCCGGTTCTGGTGCAGCAGCTTCAAGTTCTGGCCGGCTTGCGGGAAACGCCGGCGCAAGAGATGGCCGATTATCCGTCCGCGCAGGCCATCCGGCAAATGGAGCTGGGCAAGCGGCGGCTGCCGCGCAATGACCGCCTGCGCGACATCGTGGAGACGGAAATCGCCCGCGACCGGCTCCGGCGCGACGCCGGCCGGGTCGGGCCCCGGGCCCCCGCCCGGCCGAGCGTAAGCGGGTTAAAACGACGCAGTGCGTCGTTTACCGGCGTAGCCGAGCGGGGTCCCGCGCCAGTCAAGAGGCCGGGAGCGGTCGAACCGTTGCCGCCGGGGCTGTCTCCGGGAACGCCGCGGCAACAAGCGGCGGCGCTGGAGGCGATGGGCGCCACCGAGCGTGCGCGGGTGATGCTGGCGCTCGACCCGCGCCTGGCCAACCGGGTTTTGCCCTGGCTGCCGCTGGCCGGCGCACGCGAGCTGCTCTATGAGCAACGGCCGCAAGCGGTACCCGCCTTCGACCTGGACGCGGCCAAGGTCTTGCGCGCGGCCGAGACCAACCGCCAGCTTCAGGACGTGCTGACCGACTTCTGGTTCAACCACTTCAACGTCTTCATCCGCAAGGGCAACGAGAGCGCGTTCCTGGCGAGCTACCTGCGCCAGGCCATCCGCCCGCACGTCTTCGGAAAGTTTCACGATCTGCTCCTGGCCACGGCCGAAACCCCGGCCATGATGTTCTACCTCGACAACTGGCGCTCGGTGGATCCGCACTTGCGCGGGCGCGGCATCAACGAGAACTACGGCCGCGAGTTGATGGAGCTGCAGACGCTGGGCGTGGATAGCGGGTATACGCAGCAGGATGTGATCCAGGTGGCCGATTGCTTCACCGGCTGGACCATCCGGCAGCCGGGACGGATGGCAATGTTTTACTACAACGACCGGCTGCACGATCATGCGGCCAAGGTCGTGCTGGGGGTCAGGATCAAGGCGGGCGGAGGCATGTCGGACGGCCTGAAGGTGCTCGCCATGCTGGCGGCCAGCCCCGCCACCGCGCACCACGTCTCTTACGAGCTCGCTCAGCGCTTCGTCGCCGACCAGCCGCCGCCGGCGCTGGTGGACCGCATGACCCAGACCTGGCTGCACACCGGCGGCGATCTGCGCAAAGTCATGCAGACGATGCTGCAGTCGCCGGAATTCTGGAACGCCGCCGCCGCGCGCGCGAAGATGAAATCGCCGCTACAGATGGTGGTGTCGTCCGTGCGGGCGCTGGGCGCGGACGTCAGCAACCCCATGGTGCTGGCGCAAATCATTGCCAACATGGGCGAGCCTCTTTACGCCAAAGAACCCCCGACCGGCTACAC
>JBOGKL010000257.1:0-3043 GCA_050745525.1 Terriglobales bacterium
CGCTGGAAGCCGCGCTCGCCGCCGAAGGCCTCGACGTGCGCGCCATCCGCCCGCCCACTGTGCCCGAGGGCAGCGCACGCCTGCGCATCACCGTCCAGGCCGGACAGAGCGAAACCGCCTGCCGCCGCCTGGTCCGCGTCATCGCCCGCGTTCTGGCGACCCATGCCTGAAAGCCGCGGCATCTTCGTCACCGGCACCGACACGGGCGTGGGCAAGACGGTCGTTGCCGCGGCGCTGGTGAGGCTGGGCGCGTGGTACTGGAAACCGATCCAGAGCGGCATCGAGGGCGACCCGGCCACCGACACCGCGGCCGTCGCGCGCTGGACGGGGGCGCCCGAACGCATGCTGCCGGAAGCCTATCGCCTGAGCTTGCCCGCTTCCCCGCACGTGTCCGCCGCCGCCGAGGGCGTGACCATCGAGCGCGGCCGGCTAGAGCTGCCCCTGCACGCCGGTCCGATCGTGGTGGAAGGGGCGGGCGGAATCATGGTTCCGATCAACGGCTCGGACACGATGCTGGATCTGATGACGTGGCTGGCGCTGCCCGTGCTGCTGGTGGCGCGCACGCAACTGGGCACCATCAATCACACGCTGCTGAGCCTGGAAGCGCTGCGCCGCCGCGGTCTCGAGGTGCGCGCGCTGGTGCTCAACGGCACGCCCGTACCCTCGACCACCGCGACGCTGCGCGCCTGGGGCAACCCGGAACATCTCATCGAGTTGCCGCCGCTCGGCGCGATGAACGAAGCCGCCGTGCGCCGGGCGGGTGAGGCGTTGCGTGGCATCCTCTAAGCTCTACAGCGGCCGCGTGTGGTACCCCTACACGCAGATGCAGGCGCTGGAAGCGCCGCGTGAGATCGTGCGCGGAGAAGGCGTGTGGCTGTACGCCGGCGACGGCAGCCGGCATCTGGACGCCATCAGCTCGTGGTGGGTGACGTTGCACGGGCATGCCGAGCCGCGCATCGTGGAGGCCATCGCGCGCCAGGCGCGAACGCTGGAGCAGGTGATCCTGGCCGAGTATACGCATCCGCTCGCCGAAGAACTCGCCGAGCGGCTGGTGCGCATCACGCCACCGGGCCTCGAGCACGTCTTCTACTCCGACGACGGCTCCACGGCCGTGGAGGTGGCGCTCAAGATGGCGCTGCAGTGCTGGCAGCAGCGCAGGCTACCCGGGCGCCGCCGCATTCTGGCGCTGGAAAACGCCTACCACGGCGACACCCTGGCCGCCATGTCGGTGAGCGAGGCGACGGCCTTCACGGCTCCGTTTGCGGAGTGGATGTTCCCCGTCGAGCGTGTCCCGGCAGACGACCTTGGGCCGCTGGAAGCGCTGCTGGCGGCGCGCGGGGAGGAAGTCGCGGCGCTGATCGTCGAGCCGCTGCTGCAGGGCGTGGGCGGCATGCGCGTGCAGACGCCGGAGTTCCTGCGCGGGCTGCGACGGCTGTGCGATCAGCACCAGGTGCTGCTGATCGCCGACGAGGTGCTGACCGGCTTCGGCCGCACGGGAACGATGTTTGCCTGCGAACAAGCGGGCATAAGTCCTGACGTGATGTGCCTGTCGAAAGGGCTCACCGGCGGCGCGCTACCCATGGCGGCGACGCTGTGCACGGATGCCGTGTATGAGGCTTTTTTATCCGGCGACCGCGAGCGCACGCTCTTCCACGGCCACTCCTTCACCGGCAACGCGCTGGGTTGCGCGGCGGCGATGGCCAGCCTCGACGTGTTCGCCGAAGAACCGGTGATGGAGCGCATCGCGGCCATCGCGGCCACGCACAGCCGCTGCCTGGAGCGGCTGCGGCGGCATCCACGCGTGCGCGCGGTGCGGCAGGCGGGCACGGTGGCCGCCGTCGAGCTGCGGGACGCCGGCCAGGGGTACCTGGCGGAGGTGGCCCTGCGCCTGCGCCGCTACTACGAGCAACGGGGCGTGTTGCTGCGCCCGCTGGGCCCGGTGGTGTACGTGCTGCCGCCGTACCGGACGCAGACGAGTGAGCTGGAATGGGTGTGGGAGGTCATCACGACCTCCCTCAATGAGATCGCTTAGAGGATGGTTACGTCCTCGGCGAGCAGTCCCTTGGGCCCCTGCTTCACTTCAAACTCGACCGCCTGGCCCTCGGCCAGCGAGCGATAGCCCTCACCCTGTACCGCCGTGTAGTGCACGAAGACATCCTCACCGCTCATGCGGGTGATGAAACCGTAACCCTTGGCATTGTTGAACCATTTAACAGTTCCCTGCTCTTTCACTGACTACCTCACCAAGTAAAGAAATACGTGCCCGGAAGAGCCTGCCCACTTACCCGCAGCCACCCCAAACACGCCGCACAGAATAGCATGGAAGGCCCTCGCGCCAGCAAGGGTTTTTGCCCCAGTTCTCCCGTTTGCCACAGTGCCGCGGCGGATGCGCGCCAACATATCTGCCGCTTCAGGGATTCGGTGCCTGCGTCAGCAGGCCGAGGTTGGCCGACGGCTGCGGCTCGACTTGGAACACCGCCTGGCGCCCGTCGGGGGAGATGGCGAAATAGTTCCCCACCCCGACATCTTGATAATTCAGATCCCAAAGAGGCTGGATGGCGGTTGAGACTTGCGTTGGTCCGGCGCCGTTCCACGGGATTTTCCAAAGCACCGCGCTTAGATCCGGCTTGGCCTGCAACGCGTAGACGCCGCCGGGGGTGCACGCCAGGCCGGCGCGGCCGGCAAAAATTTGCCGCGCCGGCCCGTGGAAATCGGTTAGCGCAATCCCCGCCGGCGTCTCGTAAGCGACCTGCCGCTGATCCGGCGACCAGCAGAGCTGTGCCTCAAACCCGGCCGCGAGCGTGGCCAGGTCCTGTGTGTTCCCGGTACGCGGATTCAGGGCTTCGAGCTTGGCCCCGCCGGCGGCTGCTTCCATAAACAGGATCCGCCCATCGCGCCCGACCGAGGTGTAATAATCGGACTGCGCGGGCGGCCGGTACAGGGTGCGCGGCGATCCGCCCGCCACCGGCACTTCGCGTATCTCGCGCGGATGGATGGACTCGAAGACCAGGCTCTGGCCATCGGCGCTCCACTGCGGGAAGAT
>JBOGKL010000258.1:0-4787 GCA_050745525.1 Terriglobales bacterium
GCGATGGTGAGCTCGGCGAGCGCGGCGAGCTCGCCACGGCGCTAGCCGCCGTAGAAGCCGGCGTCGGCACCCGCGGCGGCAGCCAGGACCACACCGCCATCCTATGCTGCCAACCCGGCCTCTGGAGCCGCTTCCGCTTCCGCCCAATGCGTTCCGAAGGTACGCTGCCCGAGCCTGCGGAACTGGCTCTCCTCGTGGCCGTCAGCGGCGTCGTGGCCTCGAAGTCAGGAGCCGCGCGCGCGGCTTTCAATCGGGCGGCCGATGCCGTCGGCGATATCCTGGCCCTATGGAACCGCGCCACCTCGCGGCAGGA
Organism: Terriglobales bacterium; assembly: GCA_050745525.1. Lineage (GTDB taxonomy): Bacteria > Acidobacteriota > Terriglobia > Terriglobales > SCQP01 > SCQP01. The sequence goes on from JBOGKL010000258.1 coordinate 314, forward strand.
TGCATCGCTCGCCGCCGCGCTCGCCTCCGCCCCCGGCGCCCGGGAGGAATTGCGCTCGCTTCTCGTTCCACAACCGCGGCTCGCGGCGCGGCTCGAGCAGTTCTGGAACGAATCGGAGGTCTGGATTCCCGCCGCCGTCGCCGCCGCTGCCGCCCAGGATTGGCGCGCCTTCGCCGAGGTCGTTGCCTGCTCGCAAGCCGCAGCCGCAGCCGCGCTCGGCAACCAGACGCCCGAGACCGACGCCCTCGTCGCCCTGGCGCTCGGCCTGGGTGCGGTCGCCGCCTCCAGCTTCGGCGCCGGCTTCGGTGGCTCCGTCTGGGCGCTGGTTCCACGCGCCGAGGCCCAAGCGTTCCGCAGCGCCTGGCAACAGCAGTATCGGCGCCAATTTCCCGGCTGCGCCGCCCGCAGCCAATTCATGGAATGCGCCGCCGGTCCGCCCGCGACGAAGCTCGCATGGGGGCAGGGAACTGATGAGTGAGAGCCGCCGCGAGTTCCTCGCCCACGCCACGGCCGCGGCAGCGGCTGCCTGGGCGCTCTCTCATGGCCCGAGATCGCAGACGGTGGCGAGCGCGGAGGCCGGACGCGCCCATCTCTCGAATCCGTATCTCGACGCCGAATGGGAAGCCGGCGCGCGCGGCCTGTGCCTGCTCCGCCTGCGCGCTCCCACGCTACCCGCCTTCGCCCTCATGCCCGCCTTCGCTCTTACTGTGCAAGGCGCCCAGGTGGATTCCACCATGCTCCGCCTCAGCGAGCCGCTGCGCGCCGAGCCGCTCACGCCGCATCCGGAAGCCGCCTGTTTCGCCGAGCGCCTCCCCGGCCGGCAAATCACGGCGACCCTCGTGGATCCGCCGGGCCGCTATCAGGTCCGCTGGCGCGCGCTGCTGCGCGAAGGCTCGCATTACCTGCGCCAGGAAATCACGCTCACCGCCGGCACCGGCGAGGTCGCCATCTCGCGCATCACGTTGCTCAATGTTGCTGCGGACGGCGCCCGCGTCGCCGGAGACGTGAAGGGCTCTCCGGTCACGCTCTCTGCCCCCGGCGCCGGCGGATGGTTTTTCGCCTTCGAGCATCCGCTCTCAGGAAGCACCATCGCCGCCGGCCGCGCCGTATGCTCGCTCACGCGAGCGTTGCCCTTGGCCGCGCATCACTCCGCCACCTATTCCAGCGTGATCGGTATCGCCCGCCCCGGCCAGATGCGGCGCGACTTCCTGCGCTACCTCGAGCGCGAGCGCGCCCATCCGTACCGTCCGTTTCTGCACTATAACTCCTGGTTCGACCTCGGCTACTTCACCCCCTACGATCAGTACGGATGCCTCGACCGCATCCGCGTCTTCGGCGATCAGCTCGTTCGCCGCCGCAGCGTCCAACTCGATTCCTTCCTCTTCGACGACGGCTGGGACAACCACGATAACTGGGGATTCAACCGCGGCTTCCCCGACGGCTTCACGCCCCTGCGCCAAGCCGCTGCCCTCATCGGCGCCGCGCCCGGCGTGTGGCTGTCGCCTTGGGGCGGCTACGGTCCGCCGCGCCGCGAGCGGCTCGCCGCCGGCAAGCGCCTCGGCTACGAGGAGGACCGCTACGGCCTGGCTCTTTCGGGCCCGGTCTATTACAAGAGGTTTCACCAGGTCTGCCGCGACATGGTCGAGCGCTACGGCGTGAACCAGTTCAAGCTCGACGGTACCGGCAGCAATGCGAGGGTCGTCGCCGGCAGCGATTTCGACAGCGACTTCGACGCCGCCATCCAACTCATCGCCGACATGCGCGCGCTCCGGCCCGATCTGTTCGTCAATCTCACCACCGGCACCTATCCCTCGCCCTTCTGGCTGCGCTACGCCGACTCGACCTGGCGCGGCGGCGATGACACCAGCTTCGCGGGCGAGGGTAGCGATCGCCAGCGCTGGATCACCTACCGCGACGGTGCGACCTACGCCAACGTCGTTCGCCGCGGACCGCTCTATCCGCTGAACTCTCTCATGCTCCACGGCATCGTCTACGCCGTGCACGCGCGCGGGCTCTCCTCCGATCCGCAAAATGAGTTTGCCGCCGGCGTGCGCGCCTACTTCGGCACCGGCACCCAACTGCAGGAACTCTATATCAGCCATTTCCTGCTGACCGGGGACAACTGGGATACGCTCGCCGAAGCCGCGCGCTGGGCCCGCCGCCACGCCGCCACGCTCGTGGATACGCATTGGGTCGGCGGCGATCCCGCCCAGCTCGAGCCCTACGGTCACGCCGCGTGGTCGGGCCGCAACGCGATCCTGAGCCTGCGCAATCCCAGCAGCCGCCCGCAGTCGCTCTTTTTGGATCCGGCCGAAGCCTTTGAGTTGCCCTACGATGCCCCGAACTCATATAGCTTGGCTCCCGCTTGGCTCCGCGATCAGTGGGGCAAGCCGGTCAACCCCGAGCCGGTCGCGCTCGAAGCCGGCACGGTCCACGAGTTCCGTCTGCGGCCTTTCGAGGTGCTGACCCTCAACGGCTATTAGTACGCCTTGAAGCCGGCGAAGAACAGCCCAATGACGACGAGCCCGAGTAGGATGCGGTACCAGACGAAAAAGCGCAGCGTGTTGAACTTCAAGAATCGGATGAACAGCCAGATTGAGAGAATCCCGACGATGGCGGAGGCAATCACGCCCGCCACGAAGGGCGCGTGCATCGCGGCCGGAATGCCGGTCTTGTGTACCTGATGTGCCTTGTCCAGCACCGCACCGGCGATGATCGGCGTGGCCAGCAGGAAGGAGAACCGCGCCGCCGCTTCGCGTGACATGCCGGCGAAAAGCCCGGCCGTGATCGTCGCCCCCGAGCGCGAGATGCCCGGGATCACCGCGACGGCTTGCGCGCACCCTATCCACCACGCGTCCCAGATCGAGGTGTGGTCAAAATTCTTGCCTGCCGTCGTCGAGTGCGGTGGCGTGGCCACCGCGCTCGACGCCCTGCGAAGCGCGAAGCGCGAAGCAGGGCCGGCCTCTTCCGTCCTGTTCGCTTCTGCCGGGCGCTTCTCCGGCATCCGATCCGCCCACCCCATCAGCACGCCCACCACGATCAGGCTGGCCGCGATGATCAGCGGATTGCGCCAGGTGGATTCAATCTGCTTGTCGAACAGCAGGCCGATGATGCCGCCCGGAATCGTGGCCAGGATTAGATACCACAGCAGCTTGCGCTGCGCCGCCAGCGCATCGCCGCTGATCGGCACGCCCGTGTGCACGTCAATGCAAGCGCCAAACCCGGCGCGGATGATCCGGATCCAGGTCATGAAGAAAAAGCCGATGATGGCCAGCAGCGTGCCCGCGTGCAACGCCACATCAAACGTCAGCCCCGGGTCGGGCCAGTGGAAAAACCACGGCACCAGGATCAAATGCGCCGTGCTGCTGACGGGCAGAAACTCCGTGATGCCTTGAATGATGCCCAGGATGATGGCTTGCCAGACGTGAATCATATGCTTACCGTTTTTCCAGTTTAGCCGACGGGTATCTTTGTGGATACCCATGCGTCTGCGGCATGTCTGGCGTCGCTATCATGGGGCTGTGCACCCGCTCCGCCCGACCGCCAATCGGCGCTTCAACGAATTGATCGGACTGCTGATCCTGGTCCTTGCGGCGCTGCTGCTGCTGGCGCTGGTGTCGTACCATCCCTCCGATCCCTCCTTCGACACGGCGGCGGTCGTCACCCGTCCGGCCAACTGGGTCGGTCCGGTCGGGGCAAACGTGGCGGACGTATTATTTCAGACGTTCGGTCTTGCCTCGTTTCTTCTGGTGCTGGGATTGGCCTGCCTTGCCCGCAACTGGTTCCGTGCGCCCCGCTCCGTCGCGTTGCACCGCAGCCACGTCATCGGTTTGTTTCTCAGCATGCTGGCGCTGGCGGCCCTGATCGCCGAACTGCCCTGGCCCCTGCTGTGGCGCGGCAGCGTTCCCTGGCACGGCCTGGTGGGTGAGGTGATCGCCGCCGCCCTCATTGCCGCTTTCAATCCCGTGGGCGCCTACGTCATCACCGCTACCTCCCTGATCGCCGGCGCCTTTCTTGCCACCCGGTTCTCCTTTGCCGCCACCGCGCAGTGGTGGAGCGAGACCGTACTGCCCTGGCTGCGCCCGCGCTTCGCGCCGCTGCTCGCTCCCTGGGCAGCCATGGCAGGGCGTTGGCGCGCCTGGCGCCAAGAGCGTGCCCAGTTGCGTCAACAACGCGCGCTTTCCCGCCGACAGCACGAGCGAGCGCCCGAAGCGGCTCCGCCCGCGCCGGGAATCTCAGCCACGTTCATCCCTGCCGCCGCCGCCGCACCGCCGGTTGAAACCGCGGCCGCTCGAGCACGCCGTGCCGCTGCTGCCGTCGCCGCAGGCGACGGCACCCTGCGAAGTGCGCAGCGCGAAGCAGGGCACTCACTCGCCGAGGCCCCTGCTTCCATCGCCATCCATCTCCGCGAGGTCGCACCCGTTCCCAACCCCAAGACCCCGCGAACCGCCAGCGGCCAGTACCGCACCCCGGC
>JBOGKL010000259.1:0-2112 GCA_050745525.1 Terriglobales bacterium
AAGCCGTACCAGCCGAACCAGAGCAGCCCGGTGCCCAGCGCCACCAGCGGGATGCTGTGCGGCCCGCGGTCCTGCACCCGCCGCTTGCCCACATACAGCACCGAGGCCAACGCCGCGATGCCGGCGATATTGTGCACCACGATGCCGCCGGCGAAGTCCCGCACCCCCCACTGCTGCAGGAAGCCGCCGCCCCAAATCATATGCACGAAGGGGAAATAGACCAACGTCAGCCAGGCGGTGAGGAACAGCATATAGGCTTTGAAGGTGACGCGGTTGGTGAACGCCCCCGAGATCAGCGCCGGCGTGATGATGGCGAACATCATCTGGTAGGCGATGAACACCATCAGCGGAATGGTGTCGTTGGGCGAGGGCGAGGCCAGCGCCGCCATCCCGGCAATGTTGTGTACCACGATGCCGCCGGCGAAATCCTTCACGCCCCACTGCGCCAGCAGTCCTCCGCCCCACACCATGTGCACGAAGGGGAAATAGACGAACGTCAGCCAGGCCGTCAGAAACAGCATGTAGGCCTTGAACGTCACCCGGTTGGTGAAGGCGCCGGAGATGAGCGCCGGGGTGATGATGGCAAACATCATCTGGTAGGCCACGAACACGAACGCCGGAATGGTGGGGTTGGGCGAGGGCGTGGACAAGCTGATATTGCGCAGCAGGCACTCGTGGGCATTGCCGATGATGCCGTGCCAGTCGCCGCTGAAGCACAGCGAGTAACCGTAGAGATACCAGATCACCGTCGTCCACCCCATGGAGACGAAGCTCTGCATCATGATGGCGAGCACGTTCTTGCGCCCCACCAGCCCGCCATAAAAAAACGCCAGCCCCGGGGTCATCAGCATGACCAGGCTGGCGCACTAAATCATGAACCCGGTGTTACCGGTATCGAGATGGAGCATAACTCCTCCCTATCTGCGCCATTCTGGCCGCACCCCACCCCGCGCGCAAGCACGGGGCGCATGACGCGGTGTTCATGCGCGTGAGGGTCTTGCCCGACGGTCCGGATTGACTGGTTACATCGCGGGCGTGCCGTCGGACCACTGGGGAACTGCGACGACGAAGATGGCGATGGGGACCACGTCGAAATCGCCGGCCAGGCTGACGGGCGAGCCGGGCAGGTCGGCCCCCATTTCACTCGACGCGACGGGAGAGACAAAGAACATCACGTGCGCCAAGTTGCCGCCGGAGTCGGTGAGATACGAGTGCTTCGACAGCATGAACGAGAACGAGTCTGGCGCCAGCGGCGGCAGCCGATGGGCGGCCACTGCGGCCCGCAACCCCGCCAGAATCCCCGCCTGGGAGCGGCGAGTCAGCGCCAGCTTCGTGCGCAGCAGGAAGAGCGGAAGTACGGATCGCACGGCAGGCGGGTTGAGGCAATCCGCGCCGCGGATATGGCGATTCCAGAACTTGGCGCTATGGAAAGGGCTATCCCACGAGCGCTCGACCAAGCATACGAAGCCGTTGGTGCCCTTGGCGGCGGTAACGTAGCCGTGCGGCGTCAGCACCAGCACCGTCGCGCCGGCGGAAACGGCGGGCGGAGCGGCACTGCGCGCGAGCGCCATCTCGGCCGCGCGGGGCATGAGATAGCGCGCCACTCGAGCCATGTGCGGGTAAGATTGCCGCTTTGCCTGGGCGGGGAGCCGGACGGCGAGGAACAGGAGCGCGGCGAGAGACGCCGCAGCAGGAATTTTGGAGCTCATGAGGGACCTCGCGAACTATGACGTGCCAGGGAGCAGCTTTTCGACTTTAGGTGCTCGCGGAGGGCCGGATCTTTGCTGAGCCGGATGGCGATGCCGTAAGCGACCTGCGCCTCCTGGCGGCGTCCCAGTTGCCCGAGCAGATGGCCGCGCACGGCCCAGTAAGGCTGATAGCCGGCAATAGCTTTTGCCGGGATGGTCTCGAGACGGGCAAGTCCGGCCGCGGGGCCGTCGGCCTCGGCCGCCGCGGCGGCCCAGGCGGCGCGGGCGCCAATGGTCGGGGCCAGACGAACGATCTGTTCGTAGAACCCTGCGATGGCGGCCCAATCGGCGCGGCCGGTGCGCGCGCGCTCGGTATGGACCGACTGAATCGCCGCCTCCCACTGAAACCGCCCCGGGCGGAGGA
>JBOGKL010000260.1:0-6126 GCA_050745525.1 Terriglobales bacterium
TTGGCGCCCAAGTCTTGCTGGGTGTCGGTTTCCTGCATGCCGCTGGAGCTGCACCCGCTGGGCACGCCGGCAAAGCTGGAATCACCCATGATTTGGACGGGCACATCGGTGGCCGTTTCGCCACCAATCTCGACGTTGGCCTCGGCCACCGGTCCCCAATCGAAAGAAGCGGCAAACTGAGCACATTCGCCCAGCGGGTTGCCGTCGGGGGCGTTGTTTTGGGGCAGCGGCAAATTGCCGATGGCGGACTTGAGGAGGCGCAGGCCGTAGGAGCCAGTGTCCACCAGCACATCGTTCACGGCCGTGCAGTTGGTGGTGCCGGGCACGCAGACGGTCACGGTGACGAACAGCCCATTCACATAGTTGTTCTCTACGCCAAGATTGGCGGAGACGGGAACGACGTTGGGGGCCGGAGCCGGAGGGCCGCCGCCGCTGGGGGTGGTGCCGGAGCCGCTGCTCGCAGATCCGCCGCCGCCGCAGGCGGCGAGAGGAAGCAGGAGCACCAGAACCCAGGCGTGGCGCAATAGGTTCGATCGCATTAGCGCACTGCCGAGGGTGAGAGTTGGGGCGGGATTTCGTTGATCAGATAGGCTCGTCCGTGTAAGTCGCGCATATGACCACCAAGCTGCACCACGAGGTTGCCCACCTGGATACTCAGCGGGCCGCGATGATGGGGCGCTTGAGCATGTACGGCCGCCTCAAACGCGGCGTAGTTGCTACCCAAGATCGTGGCGAAATCGGGAGCGGTAACGCCCTGCCAGGCCAGACCGAACACGGTGCCATTGGCGGCGGCATAGGCGCGCAGGGCGACACCCCGAGGGGTGGTGTACTCGTGCGCGCTGGCGCCCACTTGCTGCAGGTCGCGGCGAGCCGTAAGCGACTGCGCCGAAGCCGGAGGCAAGGGTTGACCCAAGACCGGCAATTGCGGGGGCGTGGCCGCCATCGCCGCCAGCCCAATAGCAACGGCCAGAACGGACGCGGCAAGAAGCTTGCGCATGGAGGTATATACGCTTACCGCGGGTGGTGCGGGTACACCCGTGTTTCCTAGCTGCAGCCGCTGGTCTCGCCACAGTTGATGCATTTGTAACATGAGCCGTTGGGCACCATTATGCTGCCGCAATTGTGGCAGGCGGGGGCGTCGGCAGCGGTGGCGGATGCGCCGGAGGTAATCAGGGGCAGTTGGCCGGCCGTTTCCAGAATTTCCTGGGACTCGCCGCGATCGCCATGCAGGTCCTCGACGCCGCGCGGCGCCGGGGGTTGATGATCGAGAAAGCGCAGACCCAGCCAGCGGAACAGGTAGTCCATGATGCTTTTGGCGTAGCCAATTTCGGCATTGCCGGACCAGCCGCTAGGCTCGAAACGGGTGTGGGAGAACTTATCCACCAAAAGGCGGAGCGGAACACCGTGTTGGAGGGCGAGGGAGATGGCGGTGGCAAAGCTGTCCATCAGGCCGCTGATGGTGGAGCCCTCCTTGGCCATGGTGACGAAAATCTCGCCGGGTTGGCCGTCGTCATACATCCCGACCGTGATATAGCCTTCATGTCCGCCCACCTTGAATTTGTGGGTGAGGGAGTGGCGTTCCTCCGGCAGACGGCGCCGATAGGGGCGGGCCGCAGGCACCGTCTCGGGGACGGAGAGAGAGGAGGGAGCAGCCACAGGGGCGGCGGCATCGGTCTTGGTGGCAGCGGAGAGCGGCTGCACCTTCTTGCTGCCGTCGCGATAGACGGCGATGGCTTTGAGCCCCAGCTTCCAGCCTTCGGTGTAGACCTGCACGACGTCATCCACGGTGGCGGCTTCGGGCAGGTTTACGGTCTTGGAAATGGCGCCGGAAAGGAACGGCTGCGCCGCCGCCATCATGCGGATGTGGCCGGAGTAGTGAATGCTGCGCGTGCCATTGGCTGGCTTGAAGGAGCAATCGAAAACGGGCAGATGCTCGGGCTTCAGGTACGGAGCGCCTTCGGTGGTGCCGGTAGCGTCTATGAAAGCGAGAATGTCGTGGGTTTGCTGGGCCGAATAGCCGAGGCGGAGGAGGGACTTATCCACGCTCTGGTTGACGATTTTAATCATGCCGCCGCCGACGAGTTTCTTGTGCTTCACCAGAGCGAGGTCGGGTTCGATGCCGGTGGTGTCGCAGTCCATCATGAAACCGATGGTTCCGGTGGGCGCCAGCACGGTGACTTGGGAATTGCGATAGCCATGACGGGTGCCGCGCTCGAGGGCCTCGTCCCAGCACAGGCGGGCTGCCGACCAGACGGGCTCGGGCAGGTGCTTGGGGTTGAGATTGTTGACCGCAGCGCGGTGCATGCGGATGACATCAAGCATGGGCTCGCGGTTGGGGGCAAAACCGGGGAAGGTGCCCGAGAGTGCCGGAGCGCCGTCGCCGGGCATAGCCAGCGCCTCGGCAATGCGTGCCGACTGGAGATAGGCATGGCCGCACAGAATGGCGGTGAGCGCGCCGGCAAAGTTGCGGCCGGCATCGCTGTCGTAGGGCAGGCCGAGGGACATCAAGAGGGCGCCGAGGTTGGCATAGCCGAGTCCGAGGGGGCGGAAATCGTGGGAGTTTTGCGCAATCCGCTCGGTCGGATAGCTGGCGTTGTCCACGATGATTTCCTGCGCCGTGATCAGGATGTCCACGGCATGGCGGTAGCCGGCGACATCGAAACCGCCCGGGCCGTTGAACTTGGTGAGGTTGATGGAGGAGAGATTGCAGGCGGAATCGTCGAGGAACATGTACTCGGAACAGGGATTGCTGGCATTGATGCGGCCGGTGTTCTTGGAGGTGTGCCAACGATTCACCGTGGTGTCGTACTGGATGCCGGGATCGCCGCACTGCCAGGCGGCTTCGGCCATCTGGCGCAGCAGGCCCTTGGCATCCACGGTTTTGATGGGCTCGCCTTTGCGTTCACCGGCCACGCGGCGAAGCTGGAAGGGCTGGTCGGCCTCGGCCGCGCGCATGAACTCGTCGGTGACGCGGACGCTGTTGTTGGCGTTTTGGAAGAAGATCGAGGAGTAGGCCTCGCCGTCGAGAGCCGCATCGTAGCCGGCCTGCACCAACATGTGCGCCTTGCGCTCCTCGTTGGCCTTGCACCAGATGTATTCCTCGACATCGGGGTGATCCACGTTGAGGACCACCATCTTGGCGGCACGGCGCGTCTTGCCACCGGACTTGATGACCCCGGCAAAGGCGTCAAATCCGCGCATGAAGCTGAGCGGACCACTGGCGGTGCCGCCGCCGGAGAGCTGCTCGGTGGAACTGCGGATGGGGGACAGATTGGTACCCGTGCCGGAGCCCCATTTGAAGAGCATGCCCTCGGTCTTGGCCAGGGTGAGAATGCTTTCGAGCGAATCGCTGACGGAGTTGATAAAGCAGGCCGAGCACTGGGGCTTGCGATAGCCAATGGTGCCATAGGCGGCACGTTGTCCGGCGCTGTCCCAGTACCAGTTGGCCGCGGTTGATGCCGGTTCGAGGCGATCCACGCCGCAGTTGAACCAGACCGGGGAGTTGAAGGCGGCGCGCTGGGTGATCATCAGGTGCACGAGCTCGTCGTGGAAGACCGCCGCGTCTTCCTGAGTGCGGAAATAGCCGCCGTCCATGCCCCAGTCGCGCATGGTTTCGGCCACGCGCGCCACCAGGGCGCGGACGCTGGATTCACGGCCGGGTGAGTTCAGCTTGCCGTGCAGATACTTGGAGGCGACGATGTTGGTGGCCGTCTGCGACCAATCGCGGGGCACCTCGACGTCTTTTTGCTCGAAGATGGTCTCGCCCTTTTCGTTCTGGATGAGGGCCGAGCGCCGCTCCCACTGCACCTGGTCGTAGGGGGATTGGCGTGCGGTGGTGAAGTGGCGATGCAAGGTGAGGCCGGCACCATGGCATGGATTGGCGCGCGTAGCCGCGCTTGCTGAATCCTCATGGATGAGCGTGTCAGTCTCCGATTGTGTGGCCGGGCGGCTCAGCTTTTCAGGCATTGGACGGCATCTCCCCTCTCAACCATACATCTTGTGGGCGGTCAGTGGCAGCGCACAAGCTGAAGGGCATAATGGGAAAATCTGAGCGCGGAGTCAAGCTAAAAACCGGGTTCATGAGGGTGTCAGTTCCGCTTCGCAACAAGGTGGTCCCCACGCAGGCGCGTGTCTACTTTGCCACGTAAGCAAGTCGCGCGCCAGTGCTGCGAAACGGCCATCAAGCGCGAGGATTCTGCGAGGCGGAGGTGGCGATGGCATCGGGTTCGGCCGGGGCCGGCGCGGGGAGGGGTGGCGGCAAAGATTCGTCCCCAGCAGGAGGCGGCGCGGCGGCGAAGGGAATCTCCAGTTGGGCCGTGGCGGGAAGAGGGACCGCTACTTCGGCACAGGTGAGCAGGATGAGGGTGGAGACATAGGCCCACAACAGCAGGGTGATGGAGATGGCGAAGGGCCCGTAGATCTCCTCAAAATTGAGCGAGGGCAACAGCAGGATGTAGATGTATTTTGAGACTTCCCACAGCAGGCCGGCGACGATGGCGGCAGGCAGCACGCGTAGCGCAGAGATGCGGTGGTTGGGGAGCCACCAGTAGACGACAAAAAAGATGGCGATGGTAAAGGGGATGGCGCTGGCGCGCACGACGGCCACGGAAAAGACATCGAGCGGGACCGGGCGGGCGTGGAGCAGAGCGGCATGGCTCAAGAACCGGTACAGGCGCGTGGAGTAGGTCTCGGTGAGGGCGGTGAAGGAGGCCGAGAGCATGCCCATCAGGCCGCAGACGAAGGCCAGCCCAATGGAGACGGCCCAGTTCTGCAGGTAGTTGCGGTTGCGGCGCACGCCCCAGATGCGGTTCAGCGCCACTTCCAGCGGCATGAACACGCCCGTGCAGGTGATCAGAAGAATGACGAGCGAGGCGTACTGCGCCGCGCGCTGATGCAGGACGATGAGCTCGAGATTGCGGATGATGAAGCTCTGGGTGTGTAGCGCACCGGTTTCGGCGACCGGCAAGTAGGCGCGCAGCAACTCGATCAAGCTGTGGTACAGGCGGTCGGAGTGAAGGAAATTGCGGGTGAGGGTCAGCAGCAGGACGATAAAGGGGAAAAACGACAGCAGGGCGTAGGCCGCCACGGCACTGGCATGGGTGTGGGTTTCGGTGGCGGCGAGGAAATCCAGCGTGCGGCGCAGGCGCGAATTGCGGCCCGAAGGGGCGGAGCGCAGCAGAGTCTGCACGGGAATATTGTAAAGGGGACGCGGGCGCTTCAGGAAGGCGAGGCAGAGCCGTTATACTGATTCAGCCATGCGACTGCTGCCACGGGAAGAGAAATTTTTCACCATGTTCAAGCAGATGGGGGCCATGCTCATCGAGGGCGCGGACCTGCTCAACCGCGCGCTCGCCGATATCACCGAAGCGCCGTTGCGGGCGGGCGAGATCAAGACGCTGGAGCACAAGGCTGATACGCTGACGCACCAGATCATCACCAAGCTCAACCAGACCTTCATTACCCCGTTTGACCGCGAGGATATCCACACGTTGAGCTCGCGGCTGGACGACATTCTGGACCTGATGGACGCGACCACGATGCGGATCGTGATTTATAAAATCCGCGTGCTGCCGCCCGGCGCGCAGGAGCTGGGACGGGTCCTGGCCGCCCAGGTACGGGAGATCACGGCGGCGCTGGCGCTGCTGCAGCACCCGGATGGCATCCTGCGCCACTGCATTGAGATCAACCGGCTGGAAGATGATGCGGACCGCATCGCGCGCGCCAGTATTGGGATGCTGTTCGAGAACGAATCCAACCCGATCGCCCTGATCAAGCAGAAGGAGCTGTACGAGGTGCTGGAGCTGGCTACCGACAAATGCGAAGACGTCGCCAACGTGATCGAGACCATCGTGCTCAAGGCCGCCTGAAGACTTTTGCCAGGCGCGGGGCGGTGCAGGCGGCATGAGCGCACTGCACATTCTGATCATCATTCTCATCGCGGCGTTTGCCTTTGACTTCATCAACGGCTTTCACGACGCGGCCAACTCCATCGCGACCGTCGTCGCGACCCGCGTGCTGCGGCCTTTCCACGCCGTGATCTGGGCGGCGGCGTTCAATTTGCTGGCGGCGATCTTTCTCGGGACGGGCGTCGCTTCGAGCATCAGCAGCGGCTTCGTGGATCCGAAC
>JBOGKL010000261.1:0-2431 GCA_050745525.1 Terriglobales bacterium
ATGCGATGCGGATCGGCCAGTCCGGAATGGATGAGATACTCGACCGCGGCGGCGTTATCGTCCACCTCGCCTCCGCCCGAGTCCTTGACGTTCAAGTTCCGGAACTTCTGCCCGAAGCCGGTGCTGCCGCGATAGTTGGGCTCGAGCACGAGATAGCCCTGCTGTGCCAGCATCAGCGGCCAGGAAGAGAACGAGAAGCGGCTCTCGCTCTCGGGTCCGCCGTGTTCCCACAGCACCGCGGCATACTTACGCCCGGCCTGGTAGCCGGCCGGATAGAACAAAATCCCCTCGATTTCCAGACCGTCTTTGCTGCGGAAGGCCACGCGCCGGGGCGGCAGAAAGCCGGGTGCTGCAAAATCCGCGGGCGTCGTGTTCGTCAGGGCCTGCGCCGCGACGGTTCCCTGCGCTCCGTTTACTGGGGCCACCCAGAGATCGGTAGACTCGATCGGGGTGCTGCGCAGGAAGTAGATCTTGCTACCGTCGGGCGACCACTGCGGCGCGGTTTCGACGTCAGCAGAGAGCCGCGTCAGTTGGTGCGGTGCATCCCCGTTCAAGGGCATGATCCAGATGCGCTCCTGCTCGAGCGCACCGCGATTCGACACCAGCGCCAGGTTCTGCCCATCGGGAGAAAACACCGGCGTCAGGTCCTCGGAGGGGCCATGCGTGAGCTGGCGTGGAGATCCGCCGCCAGGCGAAAACAGAAACACCTTGTCCCAGCCCTGGGCTTCGAGCACCACGGCCAGGGTTTTGCTGTCGGGCGACCACGCCACCTGGCTGATGGCCCAAGCGCCGCCGGGATCGGGGGCGGCGGTGTAGAGCGTGCGCGGCGCTCCCATGGCCTGACCGCTGGCCGGATCGAAATGGAGCACCTGGAGCTTGCCGGAGAAATACGCCGGCGCGCGCTCGGTGTAGGAGATCATCGTCCCGCTTGGCGACCATGCCGGGCCGGGATTGAAGGTGTCCACCTGAACGGCATCGCCTGTCGCCACGGTCGGCATGCCCTCGTAGCTTTCCATCGGTGCCAGGCTGGTCAGTCCGGTTCCGTCGGCGCGCACCACGCGCAGTTGGTCCTGGCCGCTGCGGCCGGAGGTGAACAGGATCCAGGTTCCTTTCGGACTCCAAGCCGGCGCGCGGTCGCCATTGAGACGCGGATCGCCCGGACCCAGCGCTCCGCTGGTTAAACGCCGCGGCATGCCGCCGCGGCTTGACACCACCCAAATGCTCTCGTCGGACACGTAGGCGATCTGGGAGCCATCGGGCGACCAGGCGGGCGCTGATTTCGCGCCCGCCGTGGTGGTCAGCAGCGTGGGCCATCCGCAGGCCCCGCAGGGGCCTGCATCTTTCGATGACCCGTGCAATGACATCAGGTAGATCTGTCCGTTGCGCAGGAAAGCGAACTGCGAGCCGTTGGGCGAGAGCACGGGCCGCCCCAGCCGCGGTACCGCCAGCAGGTCATCGAGCGTGATGCGTCTCGGGCCCGAAGAAGTCTGCGCCCTCGCGGCAGGCGATGCGGCCAGCAGCATGCCCAAAACGCCGGCGAGCAAGCGGCCCTTCACTGCCCACTCCCTGCGGGAAACACTGCCCGGCCCACCACCACCACCGTCGGCACGCGCCGCTGCCCGGCGATGGGCCGGGTTTCGGCCCACACGCCGAGCACGACCCCGTTGCGGGCGGAGAGGCCGGTGTAGTCGCCCACGGTCACCCCGTTGGTATCAAACGGCTTCTGGCTCCAGACGTAGTTGGAGAAGCTCCGCCCGCCGTCGGTGGAGCGCGCCAGCACGATCTGCGCGGTGCGTTCCGTCGGGTCCTGGCGGCGATCGTAGAAGACCGCGTAAATATCCCCGGTGGCCGGGTCCGCCGCCAGCCATTGCAGAAAATGATCGGCGCCGTCGTGCGGAGGATCGGTCTCGACGCGCACCGGGTGCGACCAGCTCCTGCCCGCGTTGTGGGAGGCGATGCAGAACACGTCCAGTTCCCCGTTGCGATAATCGCTCCAGGTCACGTACAGGTTCGACGCGTCGTTGGCGCCGGTGGTGGCGACGATTTGCGGGTATCCGTTCCCGTGCGGGAGGCCGAAGACGCGGAAGTGCGCCGGTCCGGTAGCAGCGATGGTGCGCGGCGGGACGAAGCTTTTGCCGCCGTCGCTCGAGACCGTGTAACGCAGATCGTCGTGCGGTCCGCTCCAGACCACGTGCAGGCGCCCGTCGGGCGTCACCACGCCGTCGAAGCCCTCGACCGTGCCGTTCTCATCGCGCGGCATGGCCGGTTCCGTGCTGAGCTGGATGGGCGCCGACCAAGTGCGGCCGTCGTCGGTGGAACGCGAGAACACGATGCGCGCATCGGCGAGACGGTCTTGCGTCCAGCCGATGTAGAGGTTGCCCGCGAAGCGGCTGTGGGTGTTGTCGGCGACGATATAAGGCTTGTCCTCGAA
>JBOGKL010000262.1:0-3476 GCA_050745525.1 Terriglobales bacterium
GCATGCAGCCGCAGGGTTCGTCGAGAAAGCGGGTGATGTCGTTGGAGCGGTAGCGCACCAGGGGCATGATCTTGCGCGTGATGGTGCTGAAGACGAGCTCGCCAAAGCCCTCGGCGTTGGGGTTGAGGATTTCAAAAATGAAGTTGGGCTCGTTGAGGTGATAGCCCTTCTGCGCGGGACATTCGATGCCGCTGGCGCCCAGTGACTCGGTCTGCCCGTAGGCCTGGTAGACCTTGGTATTCCAGACGCCTTCGATCCAGCTCCGGGTGCGCTCGCTCATGGCCTCGCTTCCGGCGAGGATGAACTTCACCGGCCAGGTGCCTTCGCGCTCGGCGATCTCGGTGAGGCTGACCAGCCAGGCCGTGTCCACGATCATGACGTTGAACTCGTAGTCCTTGACGCGGCGGTAGAATTCGGCGGGCTCGAGCTTGGAGGCGATCATATGGAAGCAGCCGACGGCGTTGAGTGAGTGCATCAGGCTGATGCCGGCGTTCCAGAAGGCGTAGTCAAAGGCATCCACGACGCGGTCTTCGGGGCGCAGGCCCAGGTTCCACAGGCCCACCGCGCCCTCAAAGCCGATGTCGTGGACCTCCTCGTTGGAAAAATAGAGGCGCTTGTTGCGGGCGGTGGTTCCGGTGGTCTCAAAGCCCGCCTGTGGGGGCGCGCACAGAAACTCGCGCGTGTCGCGCTCGCGCAGATCGGCCGAGGTGGTGAAGAAATCCCCCATGTCTTCGGGCCGCTTGATTTTGCGCACATCCAGGCCGAGCGCGGCGAAGCGGTCGCGGTAGAAGGGACTGTGAGCGTTGACGCGCTCGAGGGTGCTCTGGAACTCGGCCAGTTGCACGCGCTCGATCCAGCGGCGGGGCGCGCGCTGCGCCAGCGCGGCGCGGCGCGGCACGCTGGGGCCAAGAAACAGCTTCTCCAGCAGAGTGGGAATCTGATCCAACATGGGCGCGACGATCCCATCATAGCGCGGGGGCCGCGCCAGTCAATGTCCAGGCCCGGTTTCAATCGCAGCTATTCTTGTCCGGGAGACGGTGGCGGGCGCGGGTGCGCCGGTTGTGGTTAAATACTGCCATGAGCACCGGAGCAGTTCGCACCGTGGATCCCAAGTATCAAGCCGTGCTGGAGCAGTATGCCTCCGGCATGAAGTTCTACAGCCAGCAGAAGTTCGAGCGCGCGAAAGCGCATTTGGAAAAAGTCTGCGAAGGACCCTACCGTGAGTTGGCCGAGCGCGCGACGGTGCATCTCAACGCCTGCAATGGCCGCCTGCAGGCGGCGGCATCCCGGCCGCAGAGCCCGGAGGAGTGCTACCAGGCGGCGATCGTCAAGTTGAATGCGGCGCAGTTTCAAGAGGCGGAAGACCTGCTGGCCAAGGCGATGCGCGGCGGGCTGAAGAGTCCCGACCTGTGTTACGCGCTGGCGTGCTTGCGGGCGCAGACGCAGGACCCGGAGGCGGCGCTGGTGCATCTGCAGGAAGCCATCCGCGGCGACGGCCACTTCCGCATGCTGGCGCGCCAGGACCACGACTTTGAACCGCTGATGGAAGACCCCCGGTTCACCGAAATTCTTTATCCGGAAGCCAAGGCGTAAGTGCCCGATTTGGTGGCGGTACTGGTGTTGGCGGCCGGGCGCGGCACGCGCATGCGCTCGGAACTGCCGAAAGTACTGCACCGAGCGGGCGGCGGCACGCTGCTTGAGCACGTGCTGCAGGCGGTGACCGGGGCGGGCTTGGCGCCGGCGGCGACTGCCGTGATCGCCGGCTATGGTCTGGAAGCGATCCGTACCGCCGTGGCGAGCCTCGGCGTTCAGGTGCTGGTCCAGGAGCCGCAGCTCGGAACCGGGCACGCGGTGCGGGCCGCACAAAATTGGTGGCAGGCCTACGAGCGCCTGTTGGTCGTACACGGCGACATGCCGCTGGTGTCGGCGGCCACGCTGCAGGGGCTGCCGGAGCTGCAGCAGGCTCGCGGTGCGGCCGCGGTCCTGGCCACCGCGGCGCCCCATGAGCCGCGTGCCTACGGCCGCATTCTGCGCGATGCGGCGCGGCCGGAGCGCGTGTTGGGCATAGTCGAGGCGACGCAGGCGACGCCAGAGCAGTTGGCCATCCGCGAACTCAACGCCGGGTTTTATTGCTTTGCCACCACGCCGCTGGCGCGCGCGCTGGCGCAACTGGGCACGGCCAATCCGCACGGCGAATACTACCTGACCGACACGATCGCGCTGTTGGCGGCGGCCGGAGAGACGGTGGTGGCGCTGCCGCTGGCCGATGATCGCGAGTGCCTGGGCGTGAACGACCGGGTGGAGTTGGCGCAGCTCGATCGGCTGTTGCGCCGCCGCACGGTGGAAGCCTTGCAGCGCGCGGGCGTGACCGTCGAGTTGCCGGAGACGGTGGTGATTGACCCCGGCGTCGCCGTGGGCGCAGACACGGTGATCGAGCCGGGGGTGCAACTGCTCGGATCCACCCGCATTGGCGCCCATTGCCGCATCCGCTCCTATTCGATTTGCGAAGACGCCCTCATCGGCGATCACGTGCTCGTGCGCCCGCACTGCGTGATCGAGCGCGCCCAGGTCGAGCGCGGAGCGCTGTTGGGTCCGTTTACGCGCCTGCGCGAAGGGGCGCGCATCGGCGAAGGCGCGCACATCGGCAACTTCGTCGAGGTGAAAAAAAGCAGCATCGGCCGCGGCAGCAAGGCCAACCATCTCGCCTACATCGGCGATGCCACGGTGGGCGAAGGCGCCAACGTCGGCGCCGGGACCATCACCTGCAACTACGACGGCGTGGAGAAGCACCCGACCACCATCGCCGACGGCGCCTTCATCGGCAGCAATGCCACGCTGGTGGCGCCGGTCGAGATCGGTCCGGGCGCCTACGTCGCCGCCGGCAGCGTGATCACCGAGAACGTGCCCGGCGACGCCCTGGCGCTGGGCCGCGCCCGGCAAACGGTCAAGTCCGGCTGGGTCGCGCAACGGCGCAAGAAGCAGGCCAAAACCACATAGAATAAGGCCATGCTGGGGTGGATAAGGCTGGCCCGCGCGCCCGGATCGGCCATTGCCATCGTCGTCATGCTGGCTCTGGGCATCGGCGCGGCCACGGCGGCGTTTTCGCTGGCAGCGGCGGTTTGGCTCAACCCGCTGCCGTATCCGCATTCCCGCCAGCTCGTCAACCTGTGGCTGCGTAATCGCAACTATCCGGATCTGTACGACGGCCTCGACGGCACGGCCCAGGAGCTGAAGCGCGAGCTGCCGGGGCTCGCCCAGGTGGCCCCTTATGAAACTGGAGAAGCGGTTTGCCGCGTGCGGGGGCGGCGCGCGCAGTTGGGCGTGGCGCTGGTTTCGCCCGGTTTCTTTCCGCTGTTGGGTTTGGCGCCGGCCCAGGGGCGATTTTTCCGTAATACAGCGGACGACGCCGCCGTGGCCGCGCCGGAGTCGGGACTCGGTGTGGGCGAGAACATAACCTGTGCCGGCCAGACATATCG
>JBOGKL010000263.1:0-1501 GCA_050745525.1 Terriglobales bacterium
CCGCCTTGGCGTCGCCATCGCCTCGTACGCCTTGCGCAGCGGCTCGCGCATGGCTTCGGTGACGGGGCCGGCGACCAGCAATACGTCGGCATCGCGCGGCGTTGCGGTGATGAAAATACCGAAGCGATGCAGGTTGTACGGCGGCGCATCGATCAGCCGCACCTCGCTGATGCAGGCGCCGTCGGCGCCTGCATCGACGAAGCGCACGTGCACCGAATGCCGGAATCGCGCCGGCAGCGGGCCCTGGGAGTTCGGGGTCCGGGCGGACCATGCAAAATCGCCACGCGGCTCGGTGGTACCACCGGCCAGACCATCGAGCCGTCCCGGGATCATGCCGGGCGGGATTTCATCGCGGCGGGGCCAGCGGATAGTGCGGATGCCGCGCAGCAGGCTGGCAAGGGTCCAGTTGGCCATCAGCGATCACTCTCCGCGATCGACAAGCCAAAGCTCGCCATGACAATGTGGAAATCCTGGAACGCCGCGCCTTCGAGCGCGCGATGGAACGCGTGCCAGTTGCGGAACCCCGGCGGCGCGATGCGCCAGCGCCGGATATGTCCCGTATCGTCGATGCGCAGCCAATGGAACGTGCCGCCCGCGGGGGCTTCGACCCAGCCCAATGCGACGCCCGGCAGCACGGGGCATTCGGCCGCGACGGGTCCTTCGGGCAGCACCGCGAGCAACGATTCGATCAACGCGATGCTGGCCCGGATTTCGGCGACATAGATCCTGAGGCGCGCGTAACCGTCACCCTCGATCTCGCGCGGCACGTCCGGCGGGTGGTCGGCGTAGGCGCCGTAGGAAAGCGAGCGCCGCAGGTCCCCGCGGCGTCCGGAAGCACGCCCCACCGGCCCCACGACGCCGTACAGCTCGGCGACTTCGGGCTGCAAGGTGCCCATCTCCTCGATACGGTCGAGATAGCTCGAGGTGTGCACGAACAGCCGCTCGAGCCTGGCGAACTCTCTGGCCGCATGGGTGATGCCGTCGCGCAGGGTGGCGAGCGCCAAGGCATCGGGATTCCACGCGAGCCCACCGGGCGCACACAACCCGAAGAGGTAACGATGCCCGCAAACCTGTCCCGTCAGTCGCAGCACGCGCTCCTCGATTTCCTGGGACATCGACTTGCCTACCGCAAGCGATGTCGAGCCTGCAAGCTCCGCGATGGTCGCCGCGTGGTAGCGGATCCGTTCCAGCTCGGCGAGCACCGCACGCAGGAGGCGTGCCCGTGGCGGCACCACGCAGTGCGCGATTTTCTCCAACGCCTGGCAATACGCGAAGGCGTGAGCAAAGGCCGAGCTGCCACTGAAACGTTCGGCCAGCAGAACTCCGCGAGCCGGCATCTGTCCTTCGGCGATTTTTTCGACGGCGCGGTATTTGTAGAACAGGCGCGTCTGGGCTTCGTAGATCTGCTCGCCCGGGGTTTCCAGCAACCACAATCCGGCTTCGTTGTAGTCGGCCCAGATCGGCCCAACCGGGAACACGATCGCGCCTTCCTGATGCAGTA
>JBOGKL010000264.1:0-6041 GCA_050745525.1 Terriglobales bacterium
CCCTGACCTATGAAGCGGTCGGACAGTTAACCAAACTGGGCATCGGGCAATCCACCTGCATCGGCATCGGCGGCGACCCGATTATCGGCACCTCGTTTCTCGACGCCATCCGCATGTTCGAGGCCGACCCCGATACGCACGCCATCATCATGATCGGTGAGATCGGCGGCAACGCGGAGGAGACCGCGGCCGAGTACATCGGCAAGAACGTCCGGAAACCGGTGGTCGGCTTCATCGCCGGCCAGACCGCGCCTCCGGGACGCCGCATGGGTCACGCCGGGGCGATCATCTCCGGCGGCAAGGGCACGGCGGCGGAGAAGATGGCCGCCATGCGCGCCGCCGGTATCCACGTCTGCCAAAGCCCGGCCGAAATGGGCGCCACGCTGGCGTCTCTGCTGCCAAAGTCCACCCAGAAACAACATGCCCACTGAACGTACGCTCACCATCATCAAGCCCGACGGCGTCGCCGCGGCGCTGACCGGCGCCGTCCTGGCGCTGCTGGAAAAGTCCGGGTTCCGCATCGTGGCGCTGCGTCGCCTGCACCTGACCCGGACGCAAGCCGAAACCTTTTACGCGGTACACCGCGAGCGCGGATTTTTCTCCGACCTGGTCCGCTTCATGACCGAGGGGCCGGTGGTGACGGCAGTGCTGGAGCGCGAGCATGCCGTGGCCGAGCTGCGGCGCGTGATGGGCGCGACGGATCCGGCCAAAGCCGAAGCGGGCACGGTGCGCAAGCTCTATGCCACCTCCATCGAGCGCAACGTGATTCACGGCTCGGATGCGGCCGAGACGGCGCGCCAGGAGATCGCCTTCTTCTTCGCCCAAGCCGACTTGCTCTAGGCGCACGGCATACATCCGGCAAGATCGCCCCGCCCCGCTCCTGCATCCCATTCGGCATCATGCGCTGGTTGCCGGTGTTGAAAGCCGCTGGCGCGGCCGCCAGTCGCGATAGCCTGCTCACTTGGGCCGCCGCTCTGGCCTACTATTTTCTGTTCTCCCTGTTCCCGGCCATACTGCTTTTGGCTGCACTGCTGCACGCCTTTCAGCTTCAGGGCCTGACTCAGAATTTCGTCGCGGCGCTCGGCGGCAACCTGCCCCGGCCCGCCGCCCATTACGTCGCCACGCAGATGCAAAGCCTGCTGCTGCACCATGTCCCCGGCCTGCTGAGCCTCGACATCGTGCTGTTGTTTTACGCTGCCGGA
Source organism: Terriglobales bacterium (assembly GCA_050745525.1). Lineage (GTDB taxonomy): Bacteria > Acidobacteriota > Terriglobia > Terriglobales > SCQP01 > SCQP01. The sequence goes on from JBOGKL010000264.1 coordinate 1,203, forward strand.
CAGGGCTTTTCCGGCATGATGGCGGCGCTGAATGCCGCCTACGAAGTGAAAGAGGGCCGCAGCTTCTTCCATCAGATTTGGCTGCAGTTCGCCCTCACCATCTCCGCCGGCCTCTTGATTCTCCTGGCCTTGGCAACGGTGATTCTGGGCCAGCGCACCTTGGTCATCCTGGCAGGCCCGGTTCACTTGAGCCATGCCCTGCTCGTATCCTGGCCGTTCATCCGCTGGGCGATTGTCGTCGTGTTCATGGGCGCGGCACTGTGGCTGCTGTACCGCTTCACGCCCAACGTGATGCCGCACGCGGCCGGACTCATCCCCGCGGTCATCACCGCCATCGTCATCTGGCTCATCGCCTCCGTGCTGCTGGCGTTTTACATCAATCGCTTCGGACACTACTCGGCCGTGTACGGCTCACTGGGGGCGATCGTCGGCCTGATGCTCTGGTTTTATGTGATTGCGCTGGCCATCTTGTTCGGCGCGGAGGTGCACGCGCAATGGCTGCGCCTCAACGCCGGTATCGTTCCCGAGCCCCACGTTCCACCGGCAAGCTCCTGATAAGCTAGGGCATGGCGAAACCGACCAGGCCGTCCTCATCCCGGCGCTACACCGACGAGCACGCCCAGGCTGGCCTGTACACGCCGCTGCCGCCGCTCGAGACCTTCCCCAATCAGTACCCCGGATACGAGATTGCGATCGCGGTTCCCGAGTACACCTCCGTGTGCCCGAAGACCGGCTTGCCCGACTTCGGGACGCTGGCCCTCACCTACATGCCGCGCGCGCGCTGCGTCGAGCTGAAATCGCTGAAGGAGTACCTGCTCGCCTACCGCAATCTTGGGATTTTCTACGAGAACGCCGTGAACCGCATCCTGGACGATCTGGTCGGGGCGTGCCGGCCGGTGTGGGCGCGCGTGGAAGGCTCATTTACCCCGCGCGGCGGAATTTCCAGCACCATTACGGCGCGCTGGCCGCGACCGCGCAAATAGCGCGGGACTACATCTTGTACTGGCCGGTGTCTTCCTCGCCCAGGTTCTCGAGCCAGCGGCGCAGCTCCTCGCTGGAGCTGGGATCGGCGGCGGCGGCCGCGATTTTCGAGCTCTTCAAGACTTCCTCCTCGACGTAGATGGGGCAGTCGAGGCGCAGGGCGAGGGCCAGCGCGTCGCTCGGCCGCGCATCCAGCGTCATGGTCTCGCCTTCGTGGTCGAGCCAGAGGACGGCATAAAACGTGTCGTCGCGCAGCTCATTCACCACCACCTTGCGCAGGCTGGCGTTGAATCCGGTGAGGACCTCCTTGATCAGGTCATGCGTCATCGGTCGCGGCGTCGCCACTTTTTCAATTTCCAGCGCGATGGCGTTGGCTTCGTAGATGCCGACCCAGATGGGCAGCACCGTGGTCCCCTCCTTGTCCTTGAGGATCACGATGGGCGTATTGGTGGAGGCATCCATCATCAAGCCGCGGATTTTCATCTCGACTTCCATCGCACCCCTCCGTCTACTGAATCAACTTTCCTACAAAGCTGTTGGCTCCGGCCTTCTCCACACGCACACGCGCATACGCTCCCGGATGCAAGGCCCCGGCGGGCCGCGGCACGGACACTCCAGCCTGTCCCAGTATCGGCAAAACCGGCCCCGGGCTTGACTCTGCCTCGGGCGCGGGCGCGGCGAAGTTCACCACCCGGTTCGAGCTGGCGCGTCCGGCCCACTGCCCCAGCTTCGGGTGCCAGGCCTCGACCATCACCTCCAGCTCGCGCCCGACCCAGGCTTGATTGTCGGCAAGCTGGATCTCCTGCTGCCGGCGCTGCAAAATCATCAGCCGCTCGGTCTTGACCGCCTCGGGAATCGAATCCTCCCATGCGCGCGCTTCGGTGTGCGGGCGCGGCGAGTACTTGAAGATGAAAGCGCCGGCGTAGCGGACCTCGTGCATCAACTCGGCGGTCTGTTCGAAGTCCGCATCGCTTTCGCCGGGAAACCCAACGATGATGTCGGTCGTGATGGCCAGCGGACGCGCGCACGCGCGGATCGAGGCGATGCGTTCCAGGTAGCTCTCGCGCGTGTAGCCGCGGCGCATCTTCTCCAGCACCGCATTCGAGCCCGATTGCACCGGCAAGTGTACATGGTCGCACAGCACCTCGTTGTCGCCCATGGCAGCGACAATCTCGGGCGTGAAATCGCGCGGGTGCGAGGTGGTGTAGCGCACGCGCCGCAGGCCGGGAATCTCGCCCACCGTCGCCAGCAACCCGGCGAAGTTGAGCCCCGCGGGCGAGGGATCGCGGTAGGAGTTCACGTTCTGCCCCAGAAGCTGCACCTCGGTGTAGCCCATCTCCGCCAAGCCGCGCGCCTCGTGCAGGATTCCAGCGCTGGCCCGGCTGCGCTCCTGGCCGCGCGTGTAGGGCACCACGCAGTAGGCGCAATGTTTGTCGCAACCCTCGATGACCGTGATGTAGGCGCGGAAGGGATGATCGCGGCGCGTAAGGTCGGTTTCAAATGCTTCCTCGCTCGCCGGGCCCAGGCCGGTGACGCGCGTGGCGCCGCTCTCCAGTTGGGCGATCAACTCCGGTAGCCGCGGATAACTCGCCGAGCCCACCACCAGGCTGACATGCGGCGCGCGCTCGAACAGGGCTTCGCCTTCCTGCTGCGCCACGCATCCGAGCACGCCAAAAATCTTCCCCTGCTTGCGCAAAACTTTGTAGTTGGCCAGGCGATCAAAGACCTTCTGGGCGGCTTTGTCGCGGATGCTGCAGGTGTTGAACAGAATCAGCCCCGCCTCCTGCATGGTCGCCACCGGCGCGTAGCCGTGCGCCGTCAGCGTGCCCGCCACACGCTCGGAGTCGTGGACATTCATCTGGCACCCGAACGTCTCGAGATAAAACGTCTTTGCCGCCACTGGGGCCAGTATAACAACTGGGCTCAGCCCTAGCTCGCTTTACCCAGATGGTAGTCGGTTGGGCCGGGCGATTCCAAATCCACGTGCGGCTTCTGCCATTCCAGCCGATGCGCCACGCCCCGTCGCAGCGCCGGCGTCATGAACAGCATGGCGCCATAGACCAGGTGCCACCAGAACCAGGTGCCCATTAAGAGCGCGAGGCGCGTCCGCAGGATCGGATCCAGACCGGGCAGAATGGCGAACGTCATCACCGCCCACACGCCGATCGAGTAGACGACGCCGGCCAACAGCGACGTCTTCTTCGCCTCTATGCGAAGCGCCAGCCAGGAGTAGATGATGCCCAGAATTACCCCTGTCGCCAGGAACAGACAAATCCCGGTGATGACCGTTCCGGCTCCGCCCAGCAACGCCGGCAGTCCCTCGACCCCGGCCGCCACTTCCCGAGGCACCGTCCAAAAGCCGAGCCCGGCGAGGCTCAACCACCCCATCGCGGCAAACAGCATGACGGCGCTGGCGATCAATCCTGCCAAGGCGCCACCGCCCGTGCGTGAACCCCCTCCGACTTGTTTTATCTGGACCATAATGTTGACCTACGCCGCCCTTACGCTACAGTTCCACGCAGGCTCAGCGCCAAGCGTTGCTCCTGCTTGACGATGGGCGTCATGTCGTGAATCATGTCGCTCAGCCTGGCCACGCGGACGAACATTTCCACTTGCGCCCACGTGTGCAGCTCCGTCTCGTCCTGACGGATCAGACGTAGCAGGAACTCGGCGTCCAACTGCGCGCCGCGCGACTGTGCCAAAGGCGGCAGCGGCGGCCCCGGCGGCGCGGGAATGATCGCCGGCCGGCCCGAGGGCAGGGGACCGCTGAGCGCCAGAGAGTTCTTGGCCGCGACCTGGCGCAGCTTTTCGTCGGCGAACTTGTGGTAGCGCGCCACCAAAGTGCCGAGCCTGCGGACCTTGGCCGAGGCGCCGTACTGAGACACCAGCTCGCCCATGCGGATTTGGGCCTGATTGTAGGCGTGCATCCGTATCAGCAGGAGCTGCGCGCGCTGATGCACGGTGGGGTTGAGGAAATTACTGCCTCGGGGATGTTGCTGTGCCCCTGCCGACACGGCCAACCCCAGCCCCAAAAGAAGCACAAACTTCATCGCCCATAGGATGCCGGCCACTGGGCATGGTTTTTCTCAGGGCTGACGAGAGGGGAGCGGCAGCGGCGCGGGCGCGGAGACTCCCATCACCAAGCCGACTGCCGTAAACGCAAGTGCCGCCGCCACGGCGGGGCGAACCGGGCTGCCCAAGCCGGCATTGACGCGCACCAGCGACCAGAATACGCCGCCCACAAACCCGGTTATGCCGTAGCAGCACCCGAAGCTGAGCGTGACCGCGCCCCGTCCCAACTCGCCCTCGCGCGGCAAGAGGCGCGTCAGCACGGCAATCAGTATGCACAGGATCGCCAATGTCAGCGGCACGAACGCCAGGCGCGGCAGAAAGCGGAGAGGAGCGTCCATCGCGGAGAAGCGAACGACGAGATTGTGGGGCAGCGCTGCCCAGCGCACGGCGATGGTCGCGCCGTAGGCCACCACGGCCGCCCACAGCGGCAGTATGCGGCGATGCAGACAGCTCATCTTCCGAGCCTACCTCGGCAACTCACCTCGCGACCCGTCAGCGGCGCAGTTTCCGGCTTAGGTGGCTGGCCTTTAGGATCCACCGGCCAGATGCAGCCCGGTGAAGCTCAAATTCGAGTTCGCCACCGTCCACTCCAGAAACGCGGTGCCCTTGAGGAAATGACAGGCGACTACGACATTGGTTTGCCCGGCTCCATCCTGGCGATTACTCACGGCCGAGACGCTATCGAAGCTGCCGTACTTGGCCTCCATCTCCTGCCAGATCTGCGTCATTTGCCGCGGCGGAACGGCTTTCGCCAGCGCCGGATCAAACCGCACATAAGCCTGGGCC
>JBOGKL010000265.1:0-3245 GCA_050745525.1 Terriglobales bacterium
CCAAAGACAAGCTGCGTCGGAAACACGGCGAGCGTGGCTGGCAGGTTGGGGGGCGAGAAGACGACGTGGAAATGCTCCAGCGAGGCGTGAAACTCATTGACCCAATCGCCCGGCGACCAGGTCCAGCCGGTTTGCAGATATTCGACGGGCTGATGGCTGGCGGAATTGAAGATCGGATTGATGGGGTCGGTAAAGCTGGCCTGAGTGCCGTCGTCGAACTTGAAGTGCACCCAGACGCGGTTGTTGGCGCTGGCGTTCCAGTCCACACGCGCCGTTTCTATGGCCTCGGGATTGTAGTTGCTGGCGATCGAGCGGTAGTTCAACGCGCAAGGCACGCCCGCGCCCAAGCCGGTGAAGCCGTTGCATCCGGTCGGATCGGCGGGGTTGCCGTTGCCCACCGTCGCGCGTGATGCGCCGAGCGAGGTGTTGTAGAGATTAAAAATGCCCTGGCCCAGCCCGGTCGCGCTGGACGGGCCCGCCGGACATGTCACGGAGTTGCCGGCCGCATCGGTGAGGGTCAATTTCTGGCAGTAGAAGGGGATCGAAGACGTCAGCCCCAGCCGCGTCAGGTTCTCGATCGTCGCCGCCTCAAACTGCTGGCTGGGGATGATGACTAGCTGGCTCGTGGGCAGGTGCAGACGTATGCCCTCTTCGTCCACGAAAAAGAACAGCTTGTTTTTAATGATCGGGCCGCCCAACGAAGCCGCCCACTGCTTGGCGCTGTCGGTCGAGCGTGGCGTGGCGGGCGAGGTGGTGTTGTTGAAAAAATTGTTGGCGTTCAGACCCGTCTGGTTCCAGTAGAACTTGGCGTCGCCGTGGAACTGGTTCGTGCCCGACTTGGTCACGATCGTGTCGTTCGAGCCCGCCAGATAGCCGAACTCGCCGCCGTAGGAGGTGGCGCTGACGGTGGTCTCCTTCACTTCGTTCAGGCCCAGCAGCAGGTTCGACGCGCCGCCGTTAGTGGAGTTGCCGGCCGGGTCGATATCTTCCATGCCGTTGGAGATGAGCAGGTTGGAGTTGGTCGGCAGACCGTAGAACGAGGGAAATAGGTCGCTGGTCATCACCGCCCCCGGCGCCAACTGCAGCAGCGAATTAATATCGTTGCCGGGGACCGGAATCTGCGAAAGCTGCGCCGTGCTCAGCGTGGTGGCGATGTTGGCGTTTTGCGTCTGCAACACCGGAACCTGCTCGCCGGTCACCGTCACCGTCTGGCTGGCCGAGCCCACGGCGAGCTTGAAGTTCACCGGCGTGGTCTGCCCCACGTAGACCACCGCGTTGCGCTTCTGGGTCGAGAATCCCTTGGCGCCGACAGAGATGGTATAGTTGCCCGGCTGCAGCGAGAGAAACTGAAAGGCGCCGGTGGCGTTGGATTGGCCCACGACCGCCGCACCCGTCTGCGTATTGATGGCGGTGATGTGCGCGGCCGGAATCGCCGCTCCGGAGGGATCGAGAATCACGCCGCTGACCGCCCCGTTCACCCGCGATTGCGCCCATAGTCCCACGGAGGCGAACAACAACACCGCAAGCGCGAAACTACGAGCATAGCCCCTACCACACCACATGACACCCTCCCCCGGGGATGCAGCATCTGCCGCTCCCTTTGAGGTTAGGTTTACTACATAAGCCGAGTACGCTTAAGCGGCCCAAAGTAGCATAAGCAGAGCGCGCGACCGGGCTGGGACCTCGAGCCCCCGGCCAGGTCGCGCGCCAATCAAAGACCTGCCGGCGTGCGGATGCGGGCGCCGGCGTTGCGAAAGCGGACACTGGGCGGCTACGAGGCGGCGCTAAGTCCTTTGCCATCAGCAGCCCATAATGGCCGCAGGCATGCAACCATGGCGGACATGGCTTTGGGTATTGCCAACGATTTCCGCTCCGGATGGCGGCTGCTGACGCGGCGGCCGGGCGTGGCCGCGGTAGCGATCTTTTCGCTGGCGCTGGGCATTGGCGCCAACGTCACCATCTTCAGCCTGGCGCGGGCCGTGGTCCTGCGCGCCCCCGCGGTGGCCAACCCTGGGCGGCTGGCCGAAGTGTACACGCACGATCTGACGCCGAACGCGCCGCTCAACGGCTTTATCCCGATCAGCTATCCCGATTACCTCGACTTCCAGCAGCAAAACCAGGTTTTCAGCGGGATGACGGCATACGCCTTCGGCGAAGCGACGTTTCGTCCCGTTCACGGCGGGCAAACGTCGGTCATGGACCAAACGGTGAGCGGCAGCTATTTTTCCGTGCTCGGCGTCGCGCCGGCCCTGGGCCGTGGCTTCGTGCCTGAGGAAACTGCTAACGGCGGGCCGCGGGCCGTGGTGCTTGCCTACGATTTCTGGCAGCAGCACCTGGCCGGGCAAGTGAATATCCTGGGTCGACAAATCACCCTGGACGGCGAGGGATTCACCGTCGTGGGAGTGGCGCCGAAGGGGTTTGTCGGCCTGTTTGCCGGACTGCAACCGGCTTTCTGGGTACCGGCGGCCAACGCGGGCCGGCTCGGCGGCAGCTTCGGCGAGGAAAGCGGCAGCACAATCCTGACTGACCGAGGTGCGCGTGACTTTTTCACCGTGGGACGATTGCGCCCCGGCGTCACGCTGCAAGAGGCTTCGGCCAACCTGGCTGCGATTGCGCGGCGCCTCGACGCCGAGTATCCGACCTATGACGAGAAGACATTCAGCGGCGCGGCCGTGCCGCTGAGCATGGTGCCGATGCCGTTCCGCAAGGAGGCGGGCGGCATCGTGGTGCTGCTGATGGTGGTGGTGGGCCTGATACTGCTGATTGCCTGTGCCAATGCCGCCAATGTTTTGCTGGCGCAAGCCACCGGGCGGCGGCGGGAGATGGCGGTGCGCGCCGCCCTGGGCGCCAGCCGCGGACGGCTGATCCGGCAGGTGCTGAGTGAAAGCCTGGTGCTGGCGCTGATCGCCGGCGCGCTGGGGGTGTGGGTGGCGACCTGGGCCGGGCCGCTGTTACTGCACATGCGGACGGGATCGTTGCCCATCAGCATCAATGTCCAACCCGACGGCGCGTCGCTGCTCTTTGCCTTCGCGCTGGCCGTGGTGACGGGGTTGATTTTCGGCATGGCGCCGGCGCTCCGCGCCAGCCGCGTGCGCTTGGTGGAACGGTTGCAGGAAGGCAGCTCGCGCGTCAGCGCCGGACGCTCGCGGCTGCGTGCAGCGCTGGTGATCGGTGAAGTCGCCGTGTGCGCTGTGGTGCTGGTGGGCGCCGGATTGTGCTTGCGCAGTTTGGGCCAGGCCAACTCG
>JBOGKL010000266.1:0-2610 GCA_050745525.1 Terriglobales bacterium
ACGCCCGAGGGCGGCAGCGGGCCCAGGCGCCAAGGAGCATGGCCGGTCAGCGCCATGGCCATGGCGGAGCGGCCGTGATAGCCGTGGCGCAGGGCGATGATCTCGCTGGAGCCGGTGAACAGGCGCGCGGTGAGCACGGCGGTCTCGTCGGCTTCGGTGCCGCTGTTGGTGAAAAACGTCTTCGCCGGCCGGCCGGCGGCGTCGGGGGCGGTGGGGCTGATGTGGGCCAGTTTCTGGGCCAGCGCGACCATGGGCTCGGTGGCAAAGCAACTGGAGACGTGGACGAGCTTGTCCTGCTGCGCGCGCATGGCCGACTGCACGGCCGGGTTGCCGTGGCCGACCGAGACGGTTACGATGCCGCCGAAAAAGTCGAGGTACTCGTTGCCGTCGGCGTCATAACAAAACTGGTCCTTGGCGTGATCGAGCACCAGCGGCTGGTCGAAGTAGTGAAAGATTGCCGGGAACAGGAAGGTCTTGTGCGCCAGCACCAGCTCATCGCGTGTCATGTGCATATCGTACCAGGGTGGTTCGGCCACACCGTATTCGGGACGCCCTTCCTTCGGTCGGGCTGAAGCCGGGCCTTCGTTCCCCCGCTGCCGGCGCCCGCAGGTGCCTCTAAGTTGCCGCGTGATGTATGCTGTAACTCGCCATGAAGAAACTCCTGCTGCCTCTCCTGGCCGCAGCGCTGACGTTAGGCGCCGCGGCGCAAACGCGCGTCGTGATCACCTATGCGGCGGCGCTGTCGCAGCGGCCGTTGAACGGCCGCGTATTCCTGTACATTGCGCGTCCGGAGCCGCCGGGCACGCCCGTGCGGCGCTTCTTCGGCCAGCGCGGGCCGCTGGAGCCGCGCTTCGAGATCGGCGACCAGGTGGGCTCGCAACAGTTCTTCGGCAAGGACGTGCTGGCGTGGAAGGCGGGGCAGCCGGCGGTGATCACCGCCTCCGTCTATGGTTACCCGATCACCAGCCTGGCCAAGCTGCCGGCCGGCGATTACACCGTGCAGGCGCTGTTCAACCGCTACACGACGTATCACCGCGCCGACGGCCACACGCTGCTGCTGCCCGCCGATGAGGGCGAGGGCCAGCACATGACGCGCAAGCCGGGCAATTTTTACAGCGTCCCGATGAAGGTGCATTTCGACCCGAACGGCTCGGGGACGTTGCACATCGAGCTCACCAAGGTCATCCCGCCGATTCCGCCGCCGCCCGACACGAAGTGGATCAAGCACGTGCGCATCGAGAGCCAGGTGTTGACGCAGTTTTGGGGACAGCCCATGTACGTGGAGGCGGCCATCGTGCTGCCGGAGGGTTACTACACCCACCCGAACGCGCACTATCCGCTGATGCTGGAGCAGGGCCATTTCAGCTACGACCTGGCGCGCTCGTTTCACCGCATCCAGGCCGATTGGCTGGCGGGGAAGCTGCCCAAGTTTCTGTGGGTGTACGTTGACACCGCCAATCCCTACTACGACGACAGCTACGCGGTGAACTCGGCCAACGTCGGCCCCTACGGCACCGCCATCACCGAGGAGTTGATTCCGGCGGTGGAGAAGAAATTCCGCGGCATCGGGCAAGGCTGGGCGCGGGTGGATTACGGATGCTCGACCGGCGGTTGGGAAGCGCTCGCGGATCAGATTTTCTATCCCGACTACTTCAACGGGTCGTGGGGCTCTTCGCCCGATCCGGTGGACTTCCGCTACTTCCAAATCGTCAACGTCTATAAAGACCCGAACGCCTACTGGCTGGAGGGGCCGTGGTCGCCGGTGCCGCGTCCGGACCAGCGCAACCCCGACGGCAGCATCGTGCAGACGATGGCGCGCGCCAACCACCGCGAGCTGGTGCTGGGGACGCACGGGCGCAGCGGCGATCAGTGGGACATCTGGCAGGCGGTGTTCGGGCCGGTCGGCCCGAACGGCTACCCCGCCGACATCTGGAACCCGCTTACGGGGGTGATCCACCACCAGGTGGCGCAGTACTGGCACAACCACTTCGACCTGGACGTGTACATGAACAAGAACTGGGCCACGCTCGCGCCCAAGCTGAACGGCAAGCTGCACGTCTACGTCGGCGACATGGATTCGTTTTATCTGAACGACGCTGTCTACGAGATGCAGAAGATGATCGAGGGCCACCACGACCCGGCGATCACGGCTTCGTTCACCTTCGGCCGGCTGCAGCCGCACTGCTTCGACGGCACCTATCACAAGATGAGCGAAGAGCAGCTCTACATGCCGCAGATGAAGGCCCGCATCCTGGCCACCGCGCCCGCGGGGGCGGACATGAGCTGGAACTATAGCCACTGACTTAGGCGCGCCGCCGGTACGATCTGGTGGCCGCCGTGGCTGGGGGCGGCATGGTTCCGGGCTACAACGCGAAGCTGACCTACGACGGCAAGAACTACCCGTCGGGCGGGTCAGCCGGTGTGGAGATCCCGCGTGGTGGCACCCTCGGAACCGTCGTCATTTCCAAGTCGATGGCCGCGCACCCGGAGGTCATGTGAGCGGGCCAGGCGGGTAATCGCTACGCGGGGGGCGCGCCGTTGGTCCTGCGGGCCAAGCCGGCGCGAGAAGGCCGCGCAACTCGGGTCGGCGGCCCGTCCCCGGCCATCGAA
>JBOGKL010000267.1:0-2065 GCA_050745525.1 Terriglobales bacterium
CGATGATCTCGACCCGGCGCACGCCGGCGGCCAGCGCCGCGCCGCAGGCTTCGGCCTTGGGCAGCATGCCGCCGCGCAGGGCGCCGCTCAAGGCGAGCGCGCGCAGTTCATCGAGCGAGGCCAGGCGCAGCGGCTGCCCCGCCGCGTCCCAAACGCCGTCCACATCGGTGAGAAACAACAGCCGCTCGGCGCCCAGCGCCGCGGCCACGGCGGCGGCAAACTGATCGGCGTTGACGTTGAGCAGGCCGCCGTCGGGCCCCAGCGCCAGCGAGGCCAGCACCGGCGTGTAGCCGGCATCGAGCAAGGTGCGCAGCAGATCCGGTTGCACCGCCGTGACGTTGCCCACCGCGCCCAGCTCCGGCACGGGCGCGGCCGTGATGCCGGCCGCGTCGGCGCCGGTGAGCCCCACGGCGCGGAAGCCGGCGCCCTGCAGCGCGGTAACGAGCGAGGTATTCACCGTACCGGCGAACGCCATCACCGCCGCGGCCAGCACCGCGGGATCAGTCACGCGCAGCCCCGCGCGAAACTCGCTCTTCTGACCCAGCCGCGCCTGCAGCGCGGTGAGGGTTTTGCCGCCGCCATGGACCAGCACCAGCTTCTGGCCACGGCCCAACTGCGACAGCGCGGCCAGGAGCGCGGGCGTGGGTGCGGGCTCGAGAATGCTGCCTCCGACTTTAATGACGTTGATGGCCGTCATGCCAGCCCCTCGGTTTCGCTCCAGCCCATCATCAAGTTGGCGTTTTGCAGCGCCTGTCCGGCCGCGCCCTTGATCAGGTTGTCGAGGCAGCTCACCACCACGGCTTGTTTTCCGTCGGCGCGCACCGTCCAACCCAGGTCGCAGTAGTTGGTATGCACAACGTCGCGCAACTGCGGCATGGCGTCATCCCCGCCGACGCGCCCGCGCACGCGCACGAAGGGATGCCCGGCGTACGCCGCGGCAAAGCCGGCGGCGAAGTCGGCGCCGGGGCGGCAGCGCACGTACATCGTGGCCAGGATGCCGCGGTCGGTGGGCAGCAGGTGCGGCACAAAGGCGAAGCTCGAGGCGTCAAGGCCGGTCTGCCGCGCGATCTCAGGCGCGTGGCGATGCACGTAAGCGTCATAGGGCTTGCAGTTCCCGGCCAGCTCGCAAAACTGCAAGTCGGCGCGCAGGGTGCGTCCGGCTCCGCTGGCGCCCGACTTGGCGTCGCAGACGATCTCCTCGGCGGCAATGGCGCCCGCCTCGAGCAGCGGCCCCAGCGCCAGGTTGGCGGCCGTGGCATAGCAACCGGGGTTGGCCACGCACGCCGCCGCCCGTATGGAGGCGCCGTTGCGTTCCGGCCAGCCGTACACCCAATCCGCATCGAAGCGGAAGGCCGGGCTCAGATCCACCAGGCGCAGGTCCGGGCAGCTTGCCCGCAGCGCCGGCGCCCAAGCGGCGGAGACCTCCGCCGGCGTGGCCAGAAACACCAGGTCGGGCCGCGCCGCGATCATCACCTCGACGGCGGAGGAGGAATCGAGCGCGGCGACCACCTCGACGTGCGCGTGGCGAGCGAGCAGACGCCGCAGTTGCTGGCCGGCATAGCCGGTCGCTCCGGCGAGGCCCACCCGAGCCCGGGCACGGAGCGCCGCACTCGCCGCACTAGAATAATTATTCATCAATAGAATATTTATACATTGTGCGGCTCCTGTCAAGCCTCTTGCTATCTCTTTACAATGGACGGGTGGCGGCGACCTTCCATATCCGCAGCTTCGGCTGCCGGGCGAATCAGGCCGAGAGCGAGGCGCTGGCGGCGCAGTTGGCCCGGGCGGGCATGGAGCGCGGCGACGCCGCCCGCGCCGACTGGATCGTGCTGCATACCTGCACGGTGACGGCCGAAGCCGACCGGGAGGCGCGGCGTGCCATCCGGCGCCTGCACCGGATGCGGCCGGAGGCGCGCATCGCGGTGACCGGCTGCTACGCCGAGCGCAGTCCGGCCGAGCTGGCCGGGCTGGAGGGCGTGACGGTGGTGGCGGGCCACGCCGCCCAATGGTCGCTCGGCGAGCAGTTGGTGTCCATCGAAAGGCGCGGGGCCCCGCTCGGCTGTGC
>JBOGKL010000268.1:0-2985 GCA_050745525.1 Terriglobales bacterium
GCCACTCTGTTCCACCCCGAAACCGGCATTCGCAGCCGCTTTGCCCCCAACGACCCGACGCCCTGGCCGCCGGAGCTGCCGGCGGGCCAGAATCCGCCGCCCGGGCCGATCTTCGACTATTACCTGCCCCACGCCGCCAGCGGGCCCGTGGTCATCCAGATTCTCAAGGGCAATCAGGTCATCCGGACTTACTCGAGCGCCAACAATCCCACCGGGCCCAGCCCGGACCTCGATCCGGTGGCCTACAACAAGCTGTGCGAGGCGAATCCGCGCCTGGCGCACTGCAACATGACGCTCTACTGGCCGGCCGCTCCGCGCACCGTCCCGACCACGGCGGGCGAGCACCGCATCTGGTGGGATATGCATTACAACCCGATTCCGGGCGTGACCGCGCGCGGCAACGACGGCGGCGAAGGCGCCGTGCCGCACATGACCGAGCCCAGCATCGCCTCGCCGCTGGTACCTCCGGGTGACTACACGGTGAAGCTCACCGTGGACGGACAGAGCTTCACGCAGCCGTTCGTGTACAAAATGGACCCGCGCGTGACCACCTCGCTCGCAGGCTTGGAGCAGCTCTACCGCTTGAGCGCCCGGATGTACTACGGCGCCAAGGCCGACCGTGACGCCTACAATGCCGCTCGCGCGGTGCTGGCCGAGGATGCCCCTGCGGGCATGACGCCTGCGATTCGCAAGCAGATCGAGGCCCTCGCCCCGCCGCCGCCGGCGCATCCGGCTGGACGCGGCTTCGGCTTCTTCCGCCGCGGGCCCGCCGGTCCGCCCACGCTCAGCAGCGTGGCTGACGCGGAAATGAACGCCGCCATGGCCATGCAGCGCATGGACATCACCCCCACGGCGGCCGACATCGCCAACTGCCAGCACGCGCACGCGCAAGCGGTGGCGCTGCTGGCCAAGTGGCAGTCGCTGAGGTCGCAATTGGGCACGGCCCGCTAAGCCGCAAAGTCCCGCGCACGCCCGCGTTTTGGTATTCTGGAATTTCGCCATGAAAATCCATGAATACCAAGCCAAGGAACTGCTGCGCGCCTATGGCGTCGCGGTGCCGCGCGGTCGTGTCATCAGTGACGCTGCCGAAGCGGCGGAAGCGGCGCGCGAGCTCGGCGGACGCGCCGTCGTCAAGGCGCAGATCCACGCCGGAGGCCGCGGGCAGGGCGGCGGCGTCAAGCTGGCCAAAACCCCGGAAGAGGCCACCCAGTACGCCCGCCAGATTCTGGGCATGACCCTGGTCACGCATCAGACCGGCCCTGAGGGGCGGCTGGTGCGCAAGGTCCTGATCGAAGAGACCGCCAACATCGTGCGCGAGCTCTACCTGGGCATCGTGCTCGACCGCAAGGCCGCCACGCCGGTGTTCATGGTCTCCGCCGCCGGCGGCATGGAGATCGAGGAGGTGGCGGCCAAGACTCCCGAGGCCATCCTCAAGGAACCTTTCGTGCTGGGCACGCTGCAGCCCTACCAGGCGCGCGCCCTCGCTTTCGGCCTGGGGCTGCCCGCGGCGGCCATTAACAGCGCGGTCAAGACCATGACCGGCCTGGCCAAGGCCTACGTCGCCCTCGACGCCTCCCTGGCCGAGATCAACCCGCTTATTCTCACGGCGGAAAACCAGGTGGTGGCGCTCGATGCCAAGATCAACCTCGACGACAATGCCCTCTACCGGCATCCGCAACTGAAGGACTTGCGCGACCTCAACGAAGAGGCGCCGCTCGAGGTCGAGGCCAGCCAGTACGGGCTGAACTACATCAAGCTCGACGGCAACGTCGCCTGCATGGTAAACGGTGCCGGCCTGGCCATGGCCACCATGGATATCATCCAGTACGCCGGCGGCTCGCCCGCCAATTTCCTCGACGTGGGCGGAGGCGCCAACAGCGAGCAGGTGCGCCACGCCTTCGAGATTCTGTTGAAAGACCCGGCCGTGAAGGCCGTGCTCATCAACATTTTCGGCGGCATTCTGCGCTGCGATACGCTCGCCACCGGCGTGGTTGAGGCGGCGCGAGCGGTGAAGCTGAAGCTGCCGCTGGTCATCCGCATGGAAGGCACCAACGTGGCCCAGGGTCGCAAGATTCTGGCCGATTCGGGTCTGAAGATCACCGTGGCTGAAGGCATGCGGGATGCGGCCGAAAAGGTCGTGGCGGCAGCGAAGGCACAGGCAAGCGAATGAGCATACTAGTGGATCGCAATACGCGCCTTTTGGTCCAGGGCATCACCGGACGCGAAGGCAGCTTTCATGCCCGCATGTGCCGCGAGTACGGCACCTACGTCGTCGCCGGCGTCACGCCGGGTAAAGGCGGCACGACACATGAAGGTACCCCCGTTTTTGACACGGTGCACAGCGCGGTCCAGCAAACCGGCGCCAACGCCTCGGTCATCTTCGTCCCGCCTCAGTTTGCCGCCGATGCCATTCTCGAGGCCACCGATGCCGCTCTGCCGCTCGTGATCTGCATCACCGAAGGCATTCCGGCGCTCGATATGGTGCGCGCCTGGGCGATGGTGCGCTCCTCGAAGACCCGGCTGATCGGGCCCAACTGCCCCGGCATCATCACTCCCGGGCAATGCAAGGTGGGCATCATGCCGGCCTCGATTCATCTCCCCGGCCGTGTCGGCATCGTCAGCCGCAGCGGGACGTTGACCTATGAGGCCGTTCACCAATTGACGCTGCTCGGGATCGGACAGTCCACCGCCATCGGTATTGGCGGCGATCCGATTATCGGCACCACGCACCGCGACGCGGTCGAGCTGTTCCACAACGACCCGGAAACCGACGCCATCGTGCTCATCGGCGAGATCGGCGGGACCGGCGAAGAAGAAGCAGCGGCCTACATCCAGCAGCACGTGAAGAAGCCCGTGGTCGGTTTCATCGCCGGACAGACCGCGCCTCCGGGACGCCGGATGGGTCACGCGGGCGCGATTATTTCAGGCGGCAGCGGAAAAGCGGAAGACAAGATCGCGGCGATGAAGGCGGCGGGCGTGAGTGTG
>JBOGKL010000269.1:0-1943 GCA_050745525.1 Terriglobales bacterium
ATCGAGGCGGCATGATCGCCCGCGTGTGGGCGCCCGGCGCCGCCTCCATGGAGCTCGAGCGCGACGGCAAGCGCGAGCCCATGGTCCAAGCCCCAGGCGGATGGTGGCGCGCCGCGGCCGAGCTGCCCCACGGCGCCGACTACCGCTTCTGTCCCGAGGGAGGTCCGCCGCTCCCCGATCCGCGCTCGCGCTGGCAGCCAAATGGCGTGCATGGAGCTTCCCGCAGCTTCGATCCGGACCGCTTCGCCTGGACCGATGCCGGATGGCATCCGCCCGCGTGGGCCAGCGCCATCGTCTACGAACTCCACGTCGGCACCTTTACCCCGGAAGGTACCTTCGATGCCGCCATCACGCGCCTCGATCATCTGGTCGGGCTTGGCATCTCCCACGTCGAGATCATGCCCGTGGCGGAGTTTTCCGGCGAGCGCGGCTGGGGCTACGACGGCGTGGCGCTGTTTGCGCCCCACCACGCCTACGGTGGTCCGGAAGGCTTCCAGCGGCTGATCAACGCCTGTCACGCGCGCGGCCTGGCGGTGCTGCTCGACGTCGTCTACAACCACCTCGGCCCCTCGGGCAACTACCTGGCCTCGTTCGGACCGTACTTCACCGGGCGCTATGCCACACCGTGGGGCGAGGCGCTGAATTTTGACGGGCCCGAAAGTGACGGCGTGCGCGCCTTCTTTCTGGCCAACGCGCGCTACTGGCTCTGCGATTTTCATCTGGATGGCCTGCGGCTCGATGCCGTCCACGCCATCGCCGACACCTCGGCCCGGCCGTTCCTGGAGGACCTGGCTCGAGCGGTGCGGCGCTGGGAAGCCGAAACCGGCCGTGCCATGGTGCTGGTGGCCGAAAGCGACGCCAACGATCCGCGCCTGAGCGCGCCGCCCCTCGCCGGCGGTTGCGGACTCGATGCCCAGTGGGATGAAGACTTTCATCACGCCCTGCACGCCGTCCTCACCGGCGAGCGCACAGGCTATTTCTCCGATTTCGGCTCGCTGGGCGCGCTCGCCGCCACGCTGCGGCGCGGCTTCTATCTCGATGGCCGCTACTCGGTGTTCCGCCGCCGCCGCCACGGCCGGCCCTTTCGCGGCAGCGACGGCGCGCGGCTGGTGATGTACGCGCAAAACCACGACCAGGTCGGCAACCGCGCAAAGGGCGAGCGCCTGAGCCGGATGGTCTCCCCCGGCCGGCTGCGCATCGCCGCCGTCCTGACGCTGCTCTCACCGGGCGTGCCCCTGCTGTTTCAAGGCGA
Source organism: Terriglobales bacterium (assembly GCA_050745525.1). Taxonomy (GTDB): domain Bacteria; phylum Acidobacteriota; class Terriglobia; order Terriglobales; family SCQP01; genus SCQP01. The sequence goes on from JBOGKL010000269.1 coordinate 1,253, forward strand.
GGAGTGGGGCGCGGCCACGCCCTTTTTCTACTTCACCGACCACGCCGAACCGGAACTGGCCGCGGCCGTGCGCCAGGGCCGCCCCGCCGGAAGTCCCGACCCGCAGGATCGCGTCACCTTCGCCCGCAGCCGCCTGCTCTGGCACGAGCAGGACGACGACCTTCTGCTCTGGTACCGCGCCCTCATCCGCCTGCGCCGCACCACCTCGCTCGCCGCCCACGACCTCGATGAGGTTCGCGTCCGCCACAATGACCGCGCCGGTTGGTTGGTGCTGGCGCGCGGCCCCTGGCGCATCGCCTGCAATTTTGCCGCCACGCGCCAGCCTGTGCCCCTCGGCGCCAGCCCCTCCGGCTGGCGCCTGGTGCTGGCCTCCGCCGCCGGCGTCGCGCTCGCCGAAGACGCCGCCACCCTCCCCCCCGACTCCGCCGCCATCTTCGCCCCCGGTCAACGTGAGTCATAACAAAGATAAGTCGCCGGCCGAAAATTGCAGGTGTAATAGGAGAGGGGAGAAGTCGTGGTGCCTTGGGCGGCGATTAAGGCCTGTCAGGTTGTGCTCGTGGCGCTCTGGTACGGCATCACGTGCGCATGGCGGAGACTGCGCCACGCCTAGCGCGTGCGTGCTCACGCACCGAACCCGTACCCCGTACCGCGGCGTCCGCCCCGGCCAGGCTGGGGACCCGGGGCCCCAGCC
>JBOGKL010000270.1:0-3156 GCA_050745525.1 Terriglobales bacterium
TCACGGACCAGGGTAAGCGGGCTGAGGGCGGCCGCAGGCCGCCCGAGTCCCGCGCCAATCAAAGAAGGCCTCGACGCGTTCCATCACGTCGGCTTCGGAGCGGGACTCGTAGATAGCGCGGCGCAGAGTAGCGCCGTCTTCAACGCCGTGGGTGAACCAGGCGGCGAACTGCTTCATTTTTCCCATGGCGCCGGGCGTGGCTTCGCGCAGGAGGCGGGAGAAGTAGTCGGTGATGAGCTGGGCGCGGTCGGCGGTCGAGGGCTGGGGATAGGCGCCGGTGAGGCGGTAGGCCTCCATCTGGCGGAAGATCCAGGGATTGGAAGCGGCGGTGCGACCGATCATGACCCCATCGCAGCCGGTGTAGGCGAGCATGGCGGCGGCATCCTCGGGCGAGCGGATGTCACCGTTGCCGAGCACGGGGATGGAGACGGCTTGCTTGACCTCGCCGATCCAGTGCCACTGCGCCTGGCCGGAGTAGCCCTGCTCGCGCGTGCGGGCATGGAGCGCTAGTCCGTTGACGCCGCTCGATTCGGCCATGCGCGCCAACTCGACGTGGACCAGATGGCTCGTGTCCCAGCCGGCGCGGAACTTCACTGTGAAGGGCAGCGCGACGGCGGCGCGAATGGAGGCGAACAAGCGGCCGAGCAGCGGCAGGTCGCGCAGTAGGCCGCTGCCGCCGTTGCACTTGACCACTTTTTTGGCCGGACAGCCGAGGTTGAGATCAATGGCGTCGAAGCCCATCTGCTCGACCAGGCGCGCGGCCTCGGCCATGACTTCCGGATCGCTGCCAAAGAGCTGGGCGGCAATGGGGCGTTCGCTTTCGGCAAAGCTCAAATAGCGGCGGGCGACCTTTTCCGAGCGGATCAGCCCATCGCCGGAGGTAAACTCGGTCATGATCAGGCCGCATCCGCCGAGGTCGCGGATGAAGCTGCGGAAGACGGTATCGGTAATGCCCGACATCGGCGCCAGCGCGTTGGCGGGGGCAATGCGCAGGCGGCGCGCACCTTGGACGAGATCATAAGCGGCCGGCATCACCGCGGGCGAGGCGGCGAGGTCGGGACGGGGCGCCGGGCTGTCCCAGAACTTCTGCACGCCTTAAATTTTAGGCGATGTTGATTACCTTGTTCTGAATCGCCCAGCGCACCAGTTGCGCCTTATTGTGGATGTCGAGCTTGCGCATGAGGTTGAACTTGTGCGCTTCCACGGTTTTGGTGCTGAGATTCAACTGGACGGCGATTTCCTTGACGGAAAGTCCTTCGGCCAGCAGCTTGACCGTTTCCCGCTCGCGCGGGGTGAGGGTAGCAAGGCGGGGCTTAAAGCGTTCGGCGGGATTGCGGGCGTGCATATCCTGCACGAGCTTGGAGACGATGCGCGGGCTGAGGTATTTGCCCCCGCGGCGGACTTCGCGCAAAGCGGCGATGAGCTGCTCGGCGGGGCTGTCCTTGAGGAGGTAGCCGGAGCCGCCTGCTTCCAGGCACTGCTGCAGATAATCCTCATCGTCGTACATGCTGAGGAAGACGACCTTGGTCTCGGGGCGCTGTTTACGGATCTGGCGCACGGCTTCGAAGCTGGGCAGGCCGGGCATGCCGATATCCATCAGGACCAGATCGGGTTGCAGATCGGCGGCCTTGGCGATGGCTTCGCCGCCCTCCTGGGCTTCGCCCACCACCTGCATGTCGTACTGGGCTTCGAGCAGCGCGCGCAGTCCCTGGCGGAACAAGGTGTGATCATCGGTGAGAAGCAAACGCATTTTCATCATGGAAGTTAACTTGCGTGCGCGGCCACGGCGGCGCACCGGGTACGGGGAATCTCAATTTCGATTTGGACGCCCTGGCCGGGGGCCGAATGTATGGCGAAGTGGCCGCCGGCCAGACGCACGCGCTCACGCATGCCGGCGAGACCCAGGCCGCGCGAGCGGCCACCGTTGCTGTCGGGCATGCCCACCCCGTCATCGGCCAGGCGAAGACAGACGGCGTCAGCCGCGAAAACCAGTTCCAGACGCACTTTCTGTGCCTGCGCGTGGCGGGCAATGTTGTTCAAGCCTTCGACGGCAACGCGATAGAGCAGAATTTCGTGCGCGCGGTCCAGCGGCTCGCCCTCGGTACGGCAAAGAAAGCGGGTGCGCCAACATTGCCGGGCGCGCAGCCGGCGCAGCTCAAGCCGCAGAGCGGCTTCCAGGCCGAGCTCGTCAAGCACCAAGGGCGATAGCTGGGCCAGGATGCGGCGCAGTTCTCCCACGCTGTGATCCACCAGATCCAGTCCCTTGTGCAGCCACTTGCGCGTGTCGGCAGCCGTGCGCGGCCGCAGACCCATCTCGAGATAGAGGCGCAGCGCCAGCAGCGCCTGCCCGGTTTCATCGTGCAGGTCGCGGCTGATGCGCCGCCGTTCTTCTTCATGCGCCTCCAGCAGGCGGCGCGATAGGTCCATGACCCGCACCTGCTCCTGCTGCAACTGCTCGCGCATGCGGGTGCGCTCGATGGCCAGGGTGGAACGTTCCGCCAGCGCCAGCAGGAGCTCCTGTTCCTTGGGCAAGCACTCGTAGACCCGGTCGAAGGCAACCGTCAAAATGCCGAGAACCTCGCGGCCGCGGCTCAATGGGACCGCCCAGACGGATTTGACTTCCAGTTGGCGGTAGTAGGGCTGCGTCACACCCGGTTCGTTGCTGGCGTCCAGCAGAAAGCCGGGGGTCCCCGTACGCATGATGTGCTGAAAAAACGGACCCGCTCCGGCCGCAGCGACAATGAGCGACGGGTCCAGGCCGTAGGCGGCCGCATGGCGCAGCTCCACGAACGGGGCCGATGGATCGAGCAGCAGAATCTCGCCCCAGCGGAGGGGAAACAACCTGGCCGCTTGCTGCAGCAGCCGCTCCAGGAGTTGATTCAAATTGGCGGCGCTGAGTTCCACATCGAGCACGGCCAGCAACGCTTCCACGGCATTGCGCTGCATGTCGAGGCCGGCTTGGGCCACCGCGAGCTGCGTCTGCTGCTGCAGCCACTCCTGGGCGGCAGCAGCTTCGGCGCCCAGCTCCGGACCGAGACAAGCAACGGCAAGAGGGCGGAAGGCGGCAAATGCTTGCTGCAGGGTGGCCAGCGGGAGCTCTACCTTGGCGGCACGCGCCGCCGTGTAGCGGATTTGCTCGCGCCAAGACTCCAGGCC
>JBOGKL010000271.1:0-4366 GCA_050745525.1 Terriglobales bacterium
CGCTGGCGAAACGTGCGGATGCCGAAGTAGACGCCCACCGCGACCACCACGACGACGATCCATTGCGACCATCGCTTCATGGCTATTCACCCTCCCCGATCACCGCGGACGGCACTTGCACCTGCTCGCCCGTCTTCAATCCGCTGAGTATCTGCACCTGATCGTTGTCAAAAATGCCCAACTCGACCCGGCGCTGCTTCCACGCCCCGCCGGGATCGAGCACAGTCACGTAGGGCTGGCTCTGGGTGAAGTGCACCGCCCCGCGCGGCACCAATAATTGCCCCTGCGAGCTGGTCACTTGAATGTCAATCGAAGCCGACAAATCCGGCAGTAATTTCGGATTGGCCCCGTCCACGTGAAAGATGGCCGCAAACGTCCGGATCGGGTCGCCGAATCCGCCCGTGGCCACCGCCACCGGGCTGACCGAAACCAAATGCACCGGCAGCGCGATAGCGGGGTAGGCGTCCAGATGCATGATCCCCTTGAGGCCCGGCGTGAGCGTGGCGTCGTCGGCCTCATTGATTTCGGCATTCACTTCCATGTTGGTCGGGTCAAAAATGCGCACGATGGATTGGCCCGTGTGCAACTGATCGCCGGGCTCGGCCGGCCCCATGCTGCCGTCCGAGTTGAACACCGGGACCAGACCCACCATCCCCGAGATCGGCGCCCGCATCGTGAGCGCGTCCACGTTCGCCTGGTCGCGCTCCCAGTTCACCTTGTCCTGATCCCGCTGCAACTCCATCACGCGCAAGGCAGCGATATCTGCCTTGGTTTGCAACGCGTTCTGCTTGAGAATGCTGGTAATGTCAGCTTTCGCGTTCGCCACTTCCACCGCATCGGTCTTCGCTTGAATCTCGCTGAGGATGGGCGCTTCCTCCAGGTTCAGCTCCGCCGTGCCCAAGTTCGTCTGCGCCTGCTTCAGCGTGGCCGCCCGCTGTTCGGCGTTGGCCTTATTTACCGCGACCTGATTGGCGACCTGATGCACTTCTGCCTCATAGACCGCCTTGTCATCCAGTGCGTGCTCCACCTCGGTGGTGTCATCAAACGTGGCCAGCACCTCGCCTTTGTTGACCTTGTTACCGCTTTGCACGATGGATACCAGCACCTTGCTAAAGCTGGCGCCGCGAATGCGAGGAACGCGGATGGTCTGATTCGAAACGGCTTCGGTCGTTCCCGACAGTCGCAAGTCGCGGGTGATACGCCCCATGCCGGCGGTCGCGATGCTGTAGTTGGCATTGGCTTGGGTCGCCACCGCCGCAGCGGCGGCCTTAGTTTGGGCTTGCGTAGTGGCATTTGCTGGCTTCTGGGCTCTGGCATTCGAGCTGCAGCCGGTACTTAGCCCGGCCCATAATGTGATCGTCGCGGCCAGGCAGCACACGGGCAGGGCGCGGGACATCCTTGAAGTAGACATAGGCTCGCCTTCTAGTCTAAACGTCGTGAGCGGGGATTTGGTCACAGTATAGGGCAAGAAAATCACTTTTTTATCCCCGGCCCGGCGGAGTTGCCGGTGGGTTCGCCTTAGTCCCGACCGCGTTCGCCGGTTTTGCCGGAGCCCTAGCCGGCGGCACGGCAGCTGGCTTGACGGGCTGGGGAACCGGCTGCAGTCCCATGGCTGCTGCGGGCATGGGGAGATCGGGAGGTGGCGTCGGGATGGCCAGCTGCGTTTGTGGTGGCGCCGCTGGCCCGATGCCGGCGGCAGGCTGCGCCAGGCCCGGCAGCCGCTGCTCGCGAACGTCGGCGGCCGTAAGCCCGCTGTCCTTCGATTCGGCCGGCTCGGGCAGTTGCGCGGTAATGATCAGAACTGCCTGCAATCGTCCCAGATTCGCCGCGGGCTTGAGCTTAACCTTCTTGAAGACACCGTCATTTCCTAGCACGACCCCGGTCACTGTACCCACCGGTATTCCCGCTGGAAAAACCTGATCCAGGCCTGAGGTTACGACCTGATCACCCACGGCGATCGGCTCGTCCTTAAGTACATTTTCGACCTCTACCCGGCCGGCGCCCAGACCGTGCAAAATCCCCCGAACGCCTTTCGCTCCCATGGCGACGCCAACGCCAGATTCCGGATCCGTGATCAATAGCACTTGGGCCGAAGAGCCCAGCACCTGGCTCAACTTCCCCACCAACCCCTGCGGCGTGATCACCGCCATGTTGCGCCGCAGGCCATTATGGCGCCCGCGGTTTATGTAAATCGCCTGGGCATCAACGCTGGCCCCGTGGCTGATGACCTGCGCCGGCAGGGTAGCCAAGCCGTATCCGTGCTGGAAGCCGAGCAACGCATCCAGGCGCGGCAGGTCGCGCACATCTTGCCGCAGTTGCTGGTTTTGCAACTCCAATTGGATCAACTGATGCTGCAGTTGCAGGTTTTGCTCATGCGCATGGCGCAGGGTGACGTAGTTGGCCAGCCAGTGGTGCGTGCCGCTGACGAAGTGTTCAGACAAGGCTTCGGCGGGCAGCACCGCTTCCGCGCTCCAGAGCCGGATGCTGCTGATCCCGCGCGCGTCGGGGCGCCGCACCTGATATCCCAGCAGCAGAAGCTGCCCCACGACAAGAGCGCCGAGCAGCCAGCGGCCGTGGCTTCGATGCCGGAAATCAGCCGTCCGACGCGCCATCGCTCCCGTTCCTACTGGTCAATCGAGATCTTGCGCAGCAGTTTGAAGTCGCTCAGCATTTTTCCCGTCCCCAACACCACGCTGGCCAGAGGATCATCGGCGATCGACACCGGCAGCCCGGTCTCCTCGCGAATGCGCTTGTCGAGATTTTTCAGCAATGCCCCTCCCCCGGTGAGGACAATCCCTTTATCGCTGATATCGGCGCTCAGTTCCGGGGGCGTCCGCTCCAGGGCCACGCGGATCGCGTTGATAATGGTGCCCACGCTTTCACTTAAGGCCTCGCGCACCTCGCCATCCTGAATGATCAGGGTCTTGGGCACGCCCTCGATCAAGTTCCGCCCCTTGATCTCAAACGTCAGCGGCTCATCCAATGGATACGCCGAGCCGATGGTCATCTTCACCTGCTCGGCCGTGCGCTCGCCCACCAGCAGGTTGTACTTGCGTTTCAGGAAATTCGTGATGGCATCGTCCATCTCGTTGCCGGCGACGCGGACCGAACGCGAGTAGACGATGCCGGACAAGGAAATGACGGCGATGTCGGTGGTTCCCCCGCCGATATCCACGACCATGTTGCCGCTCGGTTCGGTAATGGGCAGCCCGGCGCCGATGGCGGCCACCATCGCCTGCTCGACCAGAAAGACTTCGCTCGCCTTGGCGCGATAGGCCGAGTCCATGACCGCGCGCTTTTCCACCTGGGTGATCTCCGAGGGCACGCCGATCACGATGCGCGGGTGGACCAGAACCTTGCGATTGTGGGCCTTCTGGATGAAATAATTCAGCATCTTCTCGGTGACTTTGAAGTCGGCGATGACGCCGTCCTTCATCGGCCGGATGGCCACGATGTTGCCCGGCGTGCGGCCCAGCATCTCCTTGGCTTCCTTGCCGACTGCCTCGACCTCGCCGTTCACACGGTTGATGGCAACGATGGAGGGCTCGTTGACAACAATCCCCTTCCCGCGGGCAAACACCAAGGTATTGGCGGTGCCCAAGTCAATGGCCAGATCGCTCGAAAAGACGCTAAAAATGGTGCGAATACTCATGGTTGTGAGGCACGCTCACAGGCGAAGTTCAGCCGAAATCCTGAGTACCTGCGAGAGTCTCACAATACCACAGCAATCGGAGCGCGGAACGCGAACCGATATAATCAGTTCGGTTCTCCCGTGTACCTCGAACTAGAGCAACGCCTGAGTGCGGCGGTGCGAGCCTTCCTGCTCGAGCGCTACGGGTTTCGCCCGTCCACCTGGGTGGTGGAGCAGCCGCCACGGCCGGAAATGGGTGAGTTCGCGCTGACGGTGTGCTTCGATCTGGCCAAGCAGCAGCGGCGGCCCCCCCGGCAACTCGCCCAGGAGATGGCAACGGCGTTTCCCCTCCCGCCCGGCTTCTCGAGCGTCACCGTCGCCGGCGGCGGGTATCTGAACTTCGCGGTGGACCGCCGGCTGGCCATGTCGGCCCCGGCTAAGACGCCGCCGCAGGAGTTGCTGGGCAAGGTCATCGTCGAGCACACCAGCATCAACCCCAACAAGGCGGCCCACATCGGCCACCTGCGCAACGCCGTGCTGGGCGACGTCCTGGGCCGCTCGCTCAAGAGCCTGGGTTACCCCGTCGAGATCCAGAACTACATCGACGACACCGGCGTTCAGCTCGCCGATGTAGTGGTCGGCTTCATCGACCTGCGAGGGCTCTCGTTTACCCAGGTGGCGGCTCTTCCCGAGCCCTTCGACTTCTTCTGCTGGGACCTCTACCGCGAGGTCGGC
>JBOGKL010000272.1:0-4083 GCA_050745525.1 Terriglobales bacterium
CCCCGCGGCCGGCCAACGGCGCGGGCGCCGCGCCCAGTCCGCCCGATCTTTTCTCCTCCCTGTTCGAGGCGATGCGCGATCAGCTCGGATTGCGACTGGTTCGCGGCGGCAAGGGCCCCGTGGACCATCTCGTCATTGCAGCGGTCCAAAAACCGGCCGCCAATTGAGTTGCGGGTGCGTTCCATCGCCGCAGGTCCGTCCGCCGGCCGCGTGGCCCAGGCCGCCGTGCCCGGGCGCGTGTTGGCGTTCCGCGGGGCAGTTCCGCGGCGCGTGTTTGACAACCTGCCCAGGCGCTTGCTATGCTGCAAAGGTTCTAGGCTGAGGAAGTTCTGCTGCCGAAATTTGGCGGCGGCTGGCGTAATGCCGGGCAGGGAAGCGCTCGGCAACCTCCCTCGCTTGTGTCCCCACGATCATCCTGGCTCCCGCCGGGACCATGTGCGGACCACCAGCATGAAACGGAGCAGGCCCGGGTTCCCGGCGCTTGCGCGACGTCGTGCCGGAACTGTAGGAACTTGGATCGGCATCCGGATCTTGGCGTGTTTTTTGCGCCGGGGGTCGGCCATGTCGTCGTATTCGTCGGGTTGACTGGCACACTTATGCCCACTTTTCACCAGCTCGTCCGCGACGGCCGCGAGAAGGCCCGCTACAAAACCGCCTCGCCGGCGCTGCAGGATTGCCCGCAAAAGCGCGGCGTCTGCACCCGCGTGTACACCCAGACGCCCAAGAAGCCAAACTCCGCGCTGCGCAAGGTGGCGCGCGTGCGCCTGACCAACGGCATCGAGGTCACCACGTATATTCCGGGAATCGGCCACAACCTGCAGGAGCACTCGATCGTGCTCATCCGCGGGGGCCGGGTGAAGGATCTGCCCGGCGTGCGTTATCACGTCGTGCGCGGCGCGATGGATGCGGTGGGGGTCGCCAACCGCAAGCAGGCGCGCTCGAAGTACGGGGCCAAGCGCCCCAAGGCCTAAGCGGCCAGCCAGGACTCAGCCATGCCACGCAAAGGAAACATTGAAAAGCGCGAGACTGCCGCCGACGCCATCCTTGATTCGCGCCTGGTGGAGAAGTTCGTGAACTCGATGATGTGGGACGGGAAGAAATCCACGGCCCAGGCCATCTTCTACGGCGCGCTGGAGAAGGTGGCGGAGAAGGCACCGAAGCCGGCGCCGGCGGGCGGCGCCACGGAAGGCGGCGGCGCGGCGGCGGCGGGGGCCGAGGAAGGCAACGACGCGCTGCAGTTGTTCAAGCGCGCGGTGGAGAACGTGAAGCCGGTGGTGGAGGTGAAGACGCGGCGCGTGGGCGGAGCCAACTACCAGGTGCCGGTGGAGGTGAACCCGACCCGGCGCGTGTCGCTGGCGGTGCGCTGGCTTATCCTGCACGCGCGCGCCCGCGGGGAAAAAGGAATGATGGACAGGCTCGCCAACGAGATTCTCGACGCCGCCAACAATCGCGGCGGCGCGGTCAAGAAACGCGAGGATGTACACCGCATGGCGGAGGCAAACCGCGCCTTCGCCCACTATCGCTGGTAGACAGGACGCAGTCGAATTCCATGGCCCGTAAAGTTTCACTCGCGCTCAACCGGAACATCGGCATCATGGCCCACATTGATGCCGGCAAGACCACCACGACCGAGCGCATCCTGTTTTACACCGGCATCACGCACCGCATCGGCGAGGTGCACGAGGGCACGGCCACCATGGATTGGATGGCGCAGGAGCAGGAGCGCGGCATCACCATCACCAGCGCGGCCACGACCTGCTACTGGCGCGACGTGCGCATCAATATTATTGACACGCCCGGGCACGTGGACTTTACCGCCGAGGTGGAGCGCTCGCTGCGCGTGCTGGACGGGGCGGTGGCGCTGTTTGACGGCGTACACGGGGTCGAGCCGCAGTCGGAGACGGTGTGGCGGCAGGCGGACAAGTACGGGGTGCCGCGCATTTGCTTCGTGAACAAGATGGACCGGGCGGGGGCGGATTTTGCGCATGCGGTGGCGACCATTCACACCCGCCTGCACGCACCCGCGGTGGCCATCCAGGTGCCCATCGGGCACGAAGACGGCTTTCGCGGGGTCGTGGATCTGCTCACCATGAAGGCCATCACCTGGCGTGATGAGACGTTGGGGGCCGACTACGACGAGGGGGAAATTCCGGCCGAGATGGCCGAGCTGACGCACACCTACCACGAGCAGATGATCGAGCGCATCGTCGAGTGCGACGACTCGCTGCTGGAGAAGTACATGAACGGCGAGACCATCACCGCCGCCGAGCTCAAGGCCAGCCTGCGGCGCTCGGTGGTGGCGATGAAGCTGTTCCCGGTGCTGTGCGGTTCCTCGTTCAAGAACAAGGGGGTGCAGCCGCTGCTGGACGCGGTGGTGGATTACCTGCCGTCGCCGCTGGATGTGCCCGCCGTCACCGGCCTCGACGACCACGCGCAGGAGGCCAGGCGCCCGGCTAGCGACGAGACGCCCTTCGCCGCCCTGGTGTTCAAGATCATGACCGACCCTTTCGTCGGGCAGTTGGCCTTCATCCGCGTCTACAGCGGACACCTCGACACCGGCATGTCGGTGTGGAACACCACGCGCCAGAGGCGGGAGCGCATCGGGCGGCTGCTCAAGATGCACGCCAACAAGCGCGAGGAGATCAGCGAGGTATGGGCCGGCGACATCGCCGCCTGCGCCGGGCTCAAGACCGTCTCCACCGGCGACACCGTCTGCGACGAGGACCACCCCATCCTGCTCGAGTCCATCGAGTTTCCCATGCCGGTGATTGACGTCGCCGTCGAGCCCAAGACCAAGGGCGACCAGGAAAAGATGGGCCAGGCGCTGGCCAAGCTGGCGCAGGAGGACCCCACCTTCCGCGTGCACAGCGACAGCGAAACCGGGCAGACCATCATCAGCGGCATGGGCGAGCTGCATCTGGAAATCCTGGTGGACCGCATGATGCGCGAGTTCGGCGTCGAGGCCAACGTGGGCAAGCCGCAGGTGGCCTACCGCGAGACCATCCGGCAGAAGGCCGAGGCCGAGGGGCGGTACATCCGCCAGACCGGCGGGCGCGGCCAGTATGGGCACGTCAAGATCACCATCGAGCCGGCCGAACCCGGCGCCGGCTTCATCTTCGAGAACGACATCGTCGGCGGCTCCATCCCCAGGGAGTTCATCAAGCCGGTGGAGAAGGGCATCGAGGAGGCCATGGAGGGCGGCGTGCTCGCCGGCTACCCCATGAAGGACATCAAGGTGTCGCTGTTTGACGGCAGCTTCCACGAAGTGGACTCGAGCGAAATGGCGTTCAAAATCGCGGGCTCGATGGCCTTCAAGGAAGCGGCCAAGCGCGCCAAGCCGGCGCTGCTGGAACCGGTGATGAAGGTCGAGGTCGTCGTGCCCGACGAGCAGAACTACATCGGCGCCATCACCGGCGATCTCTACCGCCGCCGCGGCCGCATCGAAAACACCGAGCCGCGCGCCGGCAGCCAGGTGATCCGGGCGTTGGTGCCGCTGAGCGACATGTTCGGCTACGCCACCGAGATGCGTTCGGCCACGCAGGGGCGGGCCAGCTTCACGATGCACTTTGCCCATTACGAGGAAGTGCCCAAGGCGCTGTCGGAGGAGATCATGGCCCGGGTGCAGGGGCGCGAGGTGAAACGGTAGTTCACAGAGAGAACCCTTATGGCGAAAGAAAAGTTTGACCGTTCGAAGCCGCACGTCAACGTGGGCACGATTGGGCACATTGATCACGGCAAGACGACGCTGACGGCGGCGATCACGAAGGTGCTGGCCAAGCACGATACGAAGAACACGTTCCGTTCGTTCGACTCGATTGACAACGCGCCCGAGGAGCGGCAGCGCGGGATCACGATCGCGACCTCGCACATCGAGTACTCGACGGCGAACCGGCATTACGCGCATGTGGACTGTCCGGGACACGCCGACTACATCAAGAACATGATCACGGGGGCGGCGCAGATGGACGGGGCGATTCTGGTGGTGGCGGCGACGGACGGGCCGATGCCGCAGACGAAGGAGCACGTGCTGCTGGCGCGGCAGGTGGGGGTGCCCTACATCGTGGTGTTTTTGAACAAGTGCGA
>JBOGKL010000273.1:0-1946 GCA_050745525.1 Terriglobales bacterium
GCGCTGCATTGCTCCGATGGCCGCTACAGCCGCGTCGAATATTGCGGTGCTCGGTCCGCGATTTGAACCCAGCAGCAGGTAGACGATCAAGAGGGAAACAGCCCGGATTGTGCCGAGGCTTGCTGTGGCGCGGTAAGGCCGAAATGGCGGTAGGCGAGCGCCGTCGCTACCCTTCCGCGCGGGGTGCGGCTGAGGAAGCCGACCTGCATGAGATAGGGTTCGTACATTTCTTCGATGGCGTCGGGCTCTTCGGCCAGTACCGCCGCTAGAGTGTTGACGCCGACGGGTCCGCCGCCGAATTTTTCCATCAGGGCCAGCATGAGGCGGCGGTCGGCCTCGTCGAAGCCGAATTCATCCACTTCGAGCAGGGCCAGCGCTTCCGCCGCCACCTCGGCGGTGATTTCTCCGGCGGCGCGGACCTGGGCAAAGTCGCGCACGCGGCGCAACAGGCGATTGGCAATGCGCGGGGTGCCGCGGCAGCGCCGCGCCAGCACCGCCGCGCCCTCCGGCCGCATGGGGACGTTCAGAAGGCGCGCCGAGCGGTTCAGGATTTGTTCCAGCTCCGCAGGCTCGTAAAAGTCCAGGCGCAGGATCAGGCCAAAGCGGGAGCGCAGCGGCGCCGAGACCAAGCCGGCACGGGTGGTCGCGGCCACGAAGGTGAACGGCTTGAGGTTGAGCGAGTGCGTGCGCGCAGCCGGCCCCTGGCCGATGATGATGTCGAGGCGGTAATCCTCAAGCGCCGAGTACAGCACTTCTTCCAATTGCGGCTGCAAGCGGTGTACTTCGTCAAAGAACAACACCTGGCGGTCGCGCAAGTTGGTCAGCACCGCCGTCAAGTCGCCCTTGATCTGCAGAAGCGGGCCGGCGGTCCCTTGGAACGGTACGGCCAGTTCGGCGGCAATGATGGTGGCCAGGGTCGTTTTGCCCAAGCCGGGAGGGCCATAGAGCAGAATGTGATCGAGCGGCTCGGCGCGTTCGCGGGCGGCGGCAATCGCCAGCGACAACTGGTTTTTGACCTTTTGCTGGCCGACGTAGTCTTCGAGGCGTTGCGGGCGCAGGCTCAACTCGAAGGAGCGCTCTTCCTCACCGGCGCGCCCCGCCACCAGGCGGTCGGGATCCGAGCCACGCTGAGAAGCCACGCCTTATGGTAGCAGGGTGGCGCTTGATTGATCGCGGGCCGCAAGACCGCTGTGCTGGCGCCTAGGAGTTGGGTGCCAGCACCTTTAGCTCGAGGCGGGTGCCGCGGTCGAGCTTGAAGTTGCCGGTGCTGGAGAGCGAGTCGCTCCCGTCGGGCTGCATGCGAACGCTAATGGCAGGGGGGCGCTGGGGAACGGCGCTGCCCATGCTGGCATCGGGAAACGGCGGAGGCGAGGGCGGCAGGCCCGAGTTCTGACCCATCCCCGAGGGGCGGCCCATGCCGTTCTCGGCGGGAGCGCGCATGGGCTGCGGCATCTGAGACATGGGAGGCGGGGAGTAGCGCTGTTCCACGTCAATTTTGGTGATGGTGAGGTGCAGGGGAACCGTGCTGCCATGGCGCAAGCGTACGGCCGTGAAGTCAAACGCGAGGCGCGAGGGCGACTTCGGACTTTCGGCCGGAACCAAAGAAGTCACGCTGCCCACTAGGGTGCTCCCTCTCGGTACGACTTTACGACCGTCGAGCTTCACATCCGAAGTCGTGGTCGCCAGCACCGCTGCCCCCACATGGGTGTGAGCCGAATCCAGGGTCGTGCTCAACTGGGCCTGAATCTTTGTGCCCGGCTTCAGCGCGGCGGCAGAAGGGGCTTGGGCAGCCAGGGCTCCAAGCAACCATCCAATTGTGACAAGCAAAGCTCCGGTTCGAGACATAACTAGCTCCCCGACACTTCCAGTATGAGGGCAAGGGAGGGGTCCGGGGGGCGGCATTGATTGGCGCGGGCCCCCGCGTGGCTGCGCCAGGCGACCCGCTT
>JBOGKL010000274.1:0-5396 GCA_050745525.1 Terriglobales bacterium
GCGAAGCTGAGCGCGATGGCCTCGGCGAATCCGCGGCCGCGCAGCTGCCGGCGCACGCGGTCGCGTAGCCCGGCCTCGGGCAGGGGCTGGGCGAGGCCGGAGAAGGCGGGCAGGCGCGAAGGGAAGCGGGCGTAGCCGTGCAGGCGGGCGAGCTCTTCGATGAGGTCAATCTCGCGCGTCAGGTCGGGGCGCCAACTGGGGGCGAGCCATTCATTGGGGCCGAGGAGCCGGCAGCCGAGGGCGCTGAGGCGGCGGGAGCATTCGGCGGCGTCGAGCGCCTTGCCCAGGATGGCGCGCACGCGCTCGGGGCGCAGACGGATGGTAGACGGCTGCGGCAGGTTGGCCTCGGCCACACGCATCGGGACTTTGATGCATGCGGCGCGCGCGGACCCGCGCAGCAGATGCGCGATGCGGGCGGCGGCGATGGGGGCGGCATCCGGGTCGGCGCCGCGCTCGAAGCGGTGGCTGGCCTCGGTGTGCAAGCCGTGGCGGCGGGCCGTGCGGCGGACGACGCCGGGGTCAAACCAGGCGCTTTCGATCAGCACCGAGGTGGTCGCGGCGGTGATGGCCGTCTCCAGGCCGCCCATCACGCCCGCCAGCGCCACCGGGCGCTCGGCATCGGCAATGACCAGATCGTCGGGCGAGAGCTCGCGCGCGACGCCATCGAGCGTGGTCAGGCGCTCGCCTTTGCGCGCCCAGCGGACACGAATGCGGCCGCCGTGGAGGCGCGCGGCGTCGAAGGCGTGCGTGGGATGACCCGTTTCCCAGAGCACGTAGTTGGTCACGTCGGCGACGTTGTTGACCGCGTGCTGGCCGAGCGCGGCTAAACGCCGGGCGATGGCTGGTTCGGCCGCCGCGACGCGGACATTCTCGAAAGGCAGGGCGCAGTAGCGGCCGCAGGCTTCGGGCGCCTCGATCTGGACTTCCTCGTCTGCAGCCTGCTGCTCGAGCGGCGGGGCGTCGAGTGGGCGAAGCGGGGTATCGGTGATGGCGCTGATCTCGCGCGCCAGGCCGTAATGGCTGAGACAGTCGGGACGGTTCGAGGTGAGATCGAGTTCGAGCAGCGCGTCGCCGTCGCGCTCCTCGATCGTGTCCACGGCCTGGCCGGCGAGCGTGAGGGTGTTGGCCAACTCGCGCGGGCTGGCGTGGATGGTGGCGTATTCGCCGAGCCAAGTGAAGAGGGCTTTCACCGGAATTGGACCTTCATCGAAACAGCCCTAGAAAGCGCACGTCGCCGCTGTAGAAGCGCTGGATGTCGTCAATGCCGTAGCGGAGCATGGCCAGCCGCTCCATGCCCATGCCGAAGGCGAAGCCGCTGTAACGCTCGGGGTCGTAGCCGACGAAGGCGAACACGGCCGGGTCCACCATGCCGCAGCCGAGCAGCTCGATCCAGCCCGTCTGCTTGCAGGTGCGGCAGCCCGAGCCCTGGCAGAAGATGCAGGCCACGTCGAGTTCGGCGCTGGGTTCGGTGAACTGAAAATAGGAGGGGCGGAGGCGGGTGCGGACCGGGCGGCCGCCCTGACCGAAGAATGCCTGCGCGAAGGCCTCGAGCGTGCCCTTCAGATCGCCGAAGTGCAGACCCTCCTCGACCGCCAGGCCCTCGATCTGCTGGAAGTTCGGGGAATGGGAGGCGTCGGGCGCGTCGCGGCGGTAGACCTTGCCGGGCACGATGACGCGCAGCGGCGGCGGCTGCCGCTCCATGGAATGAATCTGCACGGGCGAGGTGTGGGTGCGTAGCAGATACTCGCCGCCGAGGCCTTCCAGATACAGTGTGTCCTGCTCCTCGCGTGCCGGATGGCCGGCGGGGATGTTCAGAGCTTCGAAGTTGTAATAAGGGGTCTCGACTTCGGGGCCGTCGGCGACGCTGTAGCCGAGGCGCAGGAAGATGGAGACGATCTCGTCGCGGACTTGCAGGACCGGATGCGCCGCCTCGGCCAGGGCCGGATAGCCGGGGAGGGTGACATCCACCACGGGATGGGCGTGGCGGGCGGGGGCGGAAGATTCCGGCTTGGCAGCGGCTCGGGCGAAGTGCGCCTCAGCTTGTTGACGCAGGGCGTTGAGGGCGGCGCCGAGAGAGCGCTTCCACTCCTTGGGCGCCGGCTTGAGCCAGTTGTCGTTGAGCAGGGTGAGGATGCCGCGCTTGCGCGAAAGCCAGGCGTCGCGGTCGCGGGCGCTCGCGATGGCCACTTGGAAATCGACGAGAGAGGCGGCGAGCGCGGCTTCGTCAGCGACGCCCAACTGGGCCCAGGGCGTAGCCGCGCGCTCGGCGAGCTCGGCTTCGGTTTTCACACGTTTAAGCCGCTGGGGTGGCCAGAGCCGCCTTCGCCTGCTGCGTCAACTGCACGAACGCTTCCGGATCGCGGACCGCGATGTCGGCGAGCACCTTGCGATCCAGTTCCACGCCCGCCAGTTGCAGGCCGTGGATGAATTGGCTGTAGGTGATGTCGTTCAGGCGCGCCGCGGCGCCGATGCGTACGATCCACAGCTCGCGGAACTGGCGCTTGCGCTGCTTGCGTCCACTATAGGCGAACTTCAGGGCGCGCTGGCTGGCTTCCTTGGCCGCGCGGTAGAGCTTGCTTTTGGTGAGGAAAAAACCCTTGGTGAGGCCAAGGATCTTTTTGCGCTTGTCGCGCCGTTTGCTACCCCTCTTAACTCGAGGCATCGTTTTCTCCTTCTTGGCTGGCTAGCAGCCTTACCGTTGGCGGCACGATGAGCCGCTTTGCGGGTTGAGCTCACCCCGATAATCCATCGGGGGCCCGAATCAAAAAGCAAAACTTAACTATACGGGATCATGCGGCGCACGCGGCGCTGGTCGGCCTTGTCCACCAGGGTGTCGAGGTCGAGCTTGCGCTTGCGCTTGCGTGCCTTGCTGGTCAAAATGTGGCGCGCGCCGGAATGGCCGCGGATGATCTTGCCGGTGCCGGTGGAACGGAAGCGTTTGGCGGCGCCGCGATGAGACTTGAGTTTGGGCATCGGTGGGTTCAGGCTTTCTTAGGCGAAAGAATCGCGGTCAGCGCATTGCCCTCCATGCGGGGGCGAAACTCGACCGTGGCATGGGGGTTCACTTCCGCCAGCAGCTTGTTGATGAGCTGAAAGCCAATCTCCTTGTGGGTGATCTCGCGCCCGCGGAACTGGACCACGGCCTTAACTTTGTCGCCTTCGTCCAAAAAGCGGAGTACGTTGTTTTTCTTGAAGGCATAGTCGTGGTCGTCGGTATTGGGCCGGAACTTCACTTCCTTGATGACGACGTTCTTTTGATTCTTTCTGGCCTCGCGCGCCTTCTTCTCCATCTGGTACTGGTACTTGCCGAAGTCCATGATCCGGCAGACCGGCGGGTTGGCGTTGGGGGCGACCTCGACCAGATCCAGCGTTTTTTGCCGGGCCAAAGAGAGCGCTTCTTGCGGGGGCAAAATTCCCAACTGCGTGCCCACTTCGTCAATCACGCGTACTTCGCGGGCGCGGATACGTTCGTTGACGCGGGTTCGGGGTTCCGGTATACGGCGCGGGCGGAAGTCTCGGATACGGTTCTCCTGGGCTGCTAATACCTCGTCACAGCTTCGTCAGTATAGCATGAGGGCCGGGCTGCGCTTGGGGCTGTTATTTAAGGCGTCTTTGGGACATTGTTTTGCGTCCAATATGGAAGTGCAACGTGACGGCACCGAAGCTGTCGGACGGAGCCGCTGCGAGGAGAATGACATGCCTTCGTCCCGCTTTTCTGGCCTCTACCTGAGTGGTCGCGCCCTTGCGGTGCTGATCGTGATTATCGGCGTGGTGGGGGCCATGGCGTTCTATCGCGCCCACGGCAGCGCCGATCCGGTCTTTGCCGGACGGATCAGCTCGAACGACCCGCCGCTTTCGGCCAGCCAGGTTCCGGCGCTCTCCGCGACGTCGAAGGAGCAGGAGACGCTGGCGCTGCGGGTGGAACCGGCCGTGGTGGCGGTCAACGTGACGGCGCGCAACACGGGCCGGGACGAGGAAGGAAACGGGCTGCCGCCGGATAGTCCGCTGTCGCAGTTTTTCGGCCAGTTCGGGCACCAGTTTCCGCGCGGTCCGCGCTTTGAGCAGGGCCTGGGCAGCGGGATCGTGATTTCTCCGGACGGCTATATCGTGACCAACAACCACGTCGTGAACGGAGCCACTGACATTCGCGTGACGCTGACCGACGGGCGCAGCTTCAAAGCGGCCGTGGTCGGGACCGATCCGCTGACGGATTTGGCGGTGATCAAGATCCCTGCGACGGGGCTGACGAACCTGCCCTGGGGCGATTCGCGCGCGATCAAGCAGGGCGATCTGGTGTTTGCGTTCGGGAACCCGTTCCAGTTGAACTTCACCATGACGCACGGGATCGTGAGCGGCAAGGGGCGCGCGCCGGCGGGGGCGCGGACGAACCTGCGCGCTCCGGGCGACTACATCCAGACCGATGCGGCCATCAACCCAGGGAACTCGGGCGGGCCGCTGGTCAATGTGCGCGGCGAGGTGATCGGGGTCAACTCGTTCATCTACACCTCGACGGGCAGCTTCAGCGGCGAGTCGTTTGCCATACCGAGCGCCATTGCCCAGCCCGTGACCGAGGACCTGATCAAGCATGGCAAGGTGGTGCGCGGGTATTTGGGGATCTCGATTCAGGACGTCACGCCCGCGCTGGCGCACTTCTTCGGGGCACCGGAAAACGCCAAGGGAGCCCTGGTTTCTACCATCACGCCGGGGGCGCCCGGGGCCGCGTCCGGGCTGCAGCACGGCGACATCATCGTCAGCTTTAACGGCAAACCGCTCACCGGCAGCACCGACCTGCAGATGGATACCGAGGGCGTGCGGCCGGGGACCAAGGTCACGCTGGGGATTCTGCGTAACGGAAGGCATATGAACCTCTCGGCCACGCTGGGCTCGGCGCCGGGCGAGGAGGAGAACAGCGCCCGCGGTGCTGCTCCCGCGCATGCGTCCGGAGGCGCGCACCTGGGCGTGCGGCTGCGCACGCTCACGCCGGCGGACCGGCAGCAGCACCAGATTCCCTCCTCGGTGCAGGGCGCCATCATCACCGGCGTCGTGCCGGGAAGCCCGGCTTACAATGCCGAACTGGAGCCGGGCATGGTGATCACCGGCATCAACCGCGTGCCCGTGAACAGCGCCGAAGCGGTGACCCAGGAACTGCAGAAGCTGCCGCCGGACCAGGACATTCTGCTGCGGATCTATTTGGGCGGGAATCCGCCGGGGGCCATTTACGAGGTGATTCACCCGGAGCCCGCCGCGCCCAGCGGCCCTAACGTGCCGGGCGGGAGGTAGCTCCGACAGGATCAGTCGATTGGCGCGGGGCTCGGTCGGCCTGCGGCCGCCCTCAGCCGGCTTGCAGCGGTCTGTCAGGGCGCGGCCTGGCCAAGCGTGGCCAGGCAGCTCTCCTC
>JBOGKL010000275.1:0-11619 GCA_050745525.1 Terriglobales bacterium
GGCCTTGGAGAGCGGGCCGCGCGGCAAAGCCGCGCTGGGCGCCCGCGATCAATCAACGCACCCCAGCATACAATGGTGGCATGGCCGCCGGTGTTCACATTTTGGGCATTGAGACCTCATGCGACGAAACCGCCGCGGCCGTGGTCGTCGAGGGGCGCCAGATTCTCTCCAACGTGGTGCTGTCGCAGATTCCCGTACACGCCATCTACGGCGGCGTGGTCCCGGAGCTGGCCAGCCGGGAACACTTGCGCGGGATCGTTCCGGTGGTCCGCCAGGCGCTGGAGCAGGCTGGTCCGCTTTCGCTCGGCGCGGTGGACGCCATTGCCGTCACCCATGGTCCCGGCCTGGCAGGTGCGCTGCTGGTCGGGCTCAGCTACGCCAAGGCGCTGGCCTGGGCGGCGGGAAAGCCTCTGCTCGGCGTCAACCATCTGGAAGGGCATGTGCAGGCGGTGCTGCTGGAGGAGCGGCGGCAGCAACGTCCGGACCCGGCGCTGCCGGCGGTGGCGCTGGTGGTTTCGGGCGGGCACACCCATCTCTACTTTGTCGAAGGCGGGGTCGAGGGCGAGGGAGCGGGATTCCGCTATCGCACGCTGGGACGAACGCGCGACGACGCCGCCGGGGAAGCCTACGACAAGGTCGCGAAGCTGCTGGGGCTGGGCTATCCGGGCGGTCCGGTGATTGACCGGCTGGCCGCCTTGGGTGATCCCGAGGCGGTCGCGTTCGGGCGCATTCAACTGAAGGGCAACGCTCTGGATTTTTCCTTCAGCGGGATCAAGACAGCGGTCTTGCGCCGCGTGCAAACCTCGCCGCAACTGGCCGCCGGAATTGCGGCGCGTGAACGGGGCGTCGCCGAGCTGGGGCACAAGCCCACGCTCGAGGATTGGCAGCGCATATGCGACCAACAGACGCTGGATCTCGTCGCCGCTTTCCAAGCGGCGGTGGTCGGGGACCTGGTGCGCCGGACGCTGGCGGCGGTCGAACAGGTGACCGCGGGCGGAGAGCCCGCGGCGAGCATTTTTCTGACCGGCGGCGTGGCCGCCAACCGCGCCTTGCGGCAGCAACTCACCGCCGAGGCGGCGCGCCTGGGGTTGCCGGTGTACGCACCCGCCATGGCGTTGTGTACCGATAACGCCGCCATGATTGCCGCGGCCGCCTGGCCGCATTTTCAGTGCCGGCACTGGGCCGACCCCCATCTCATGGCCGTGCCGCAGTTGCGGCTGGGGGCGGTGGCCTGAAGCCCCATGACGTCGTTGGTCCGATCCTATGGCAATTGCTCTTAAGCTGCGCAATCTTCTCTACGTCATCCACACCACGCCACCGGAGCGGCTGGCGCCGGTGCTGCCGGCGGGCATTGAGCCCGACGTGCGCGATACGCCCGACGGGCCGCGCGCCTTCCTGGCCACGGTCGCGCTCGAGGCGGGCGCGGCGTTTCCTTACGTCTTGAGCGGCTTTCGCCAGGTGAACTACCGCATTTACGTGCGTCATCAGTCCGAGCCCGGGGTGCTGTTCATGCGCTCGTGGGTGTCGGCGCGTTCGGCGGCCGCGGTTCTCAACCTTGCCATTCCGACGGAGCACGCCGTGGTGGAGCTCGAGATTGACGATGTAACGAGCCCCTATGCGCGCTATCGGGTGGCGGCGCGCTCGGGCGATCACCATCTGGAAATGGAGGCGCACGCAGACCCGGCGCCGCAGTATCCGCTGTTTGCGTCGCGCGAGGATGCCGTGCATTTCCTCATGCATCGCCTGAACGGTTTTGCTGCCGGAGCGCATCCGAAGTCGGGCTTGTCGGTCATCCGCGTCACGCACCCGGCGATGGATCCGCTGCCGGCGCGCGTCGTCGTGACGCGTGCGGATCAGTGGACCGGCTCGGGGATTCTGAGCGGCGAGGAGGCCGCACGGCCGCTGCTGGCGCTGATCCAACCGGAGACGCAATTCGACATGAACCTGCCGGAGAGGCTCTCCTAAGGCGGCCGGGTCGGCACCATGCAGGCCGTGGCTGTTCCCAGCGGGCTCGTCCGCTACCGTTGCCGGGGCGAGGGACCGGACCTGGTTCTGTTGCACGGGCTGCTCGGTTCGAGCGCGCAGTGGGAGCCGGCCATGGCGCTGCTGAGCCCGGGCCATCGCTGCTGGGCGCTGGAGCTTCCCGGCATTGGCGCCTCGACGCGGCCGCGCGACCTGTCGCTGGCGGGCATGGCGGTGTGGCTGGAGCAGGCCTGCCGGGCACTGCCGCTGGCGGGCGGCTTTGCCCTGATTGGCTCCTCGTGGGGCGGGGCGGTGGCGCTGGAATTTGCCGCGCGCTCGGAAATGGCGCCGCGGCTGCGCCGTCTGGTGCTGGTGGCCCCGGCGCATCCGTTCTGGCGCCCGACGCCGATGCAGCGCTTCATGCTGCGATGGCTGCCGGCGCGCATCGGCGCCTGCTTGGGCGCTCATGTCCCCCAGCGCGTGCAGCGCGCGCTGCTGGAGCGCATCTACGGCGACCCGGCGCGGCTGGCGACGTCGAGCGTGACCGAGTATGGCGCCATCCTGCGCCAGCCGCGCCTGGGATCGGCCGTCGCCGGGTGTGCGCGGCATTTCCGCGCTGACCGCCGGCGGCTGGCGGCGGCGCTGACGAACCTGCAGGTTCCCACGCTGCTCGTCTGGGGCGATCGCGACCCCGTGGTGCCCATCGCCAGTGCGGCGGCGTTGCGGGCGGCTCTGCCCGAAGCGCGGTGGCAGCTTATGCCCGGAGTGGGTCATCTTCCCTTCGCCGAAGACCCGGAGGCATTCACGGCGGCGGTGCTGCCGTTTTTGCAATAGCATGCACGCCGCCTTCGCTCATTTTCAGGCATTCTTTCAGCACTACGGGTTGCTGTCGGTTTTCGTGCTGCTGCTGCTCGAAAACTTCGGCGTGCCCCTGCCGGGCGAGTTGTCGCTGCTGTACGCCGGCTACCACCTGCGCGTGTTCGGCGGCTTCAGCCTGTTCAAGCTGGTGCTCGTAGGGGTGGCGGGCAGCTCGCTGGGCCAGATCATCGGCTTCGCCGTCGGCCGCTATGCCAGCGGCTGGGCGCGGCGGAGCTTCCGCATCACGCCGCGGCGTTACGAAGTCTACGCGGCTTACTTCCGCCGCCATGGGGCGATGACCATCCTGTTTGCGCGCTTCGTCACCGGGCTGCGCATCTTCGCCGGTGTGATGGCGGGACTGGGCGCCATGCGCTGGCGCTCGTTTATCATTAACGATATTTGCGGGGCCTTGATCTGGGTGACGGCCATCGCCACCGTGGGCGCGCTGCTGGGCGATCACTGGCGCCGCCTGATCCAACTCATCGGCCGCGTGGATATCCTGATCCTGATCACCGCGGCGGTCCTGATATGGCTGGCGTGGCGTCATTTGCGAGGAGAACATGACTGAGTGGACTGGACCGTTCCGCCGCCGCTGCGGCGAGATGGAGCTTACCGTCATCACCGACCGGACCTATCTATTGGACGGCGGCGCCATGTTCGGCGTGGTTCCGAAAACACTCTGGAGCCGGAACACGCCCTGCGATGAGCGCAACCAGGTGCGTACGGGGCTGAACTCACTGCTATTCCGCACGCGCGGCGAGCTGGTGCTGGTGGAGACCGGCTGCGGCGACAAGCTCAGCGAGAAGCAGATGCGCTTCGGCGGGGTGGATCCCCGCCGGGACTTCCTCGACCGCCTGCGCGCGAACGGCTTTGCGCCCGAGGAGGTGACCGTGGTAGTGAACTCGCATCTCCACTATGACCACTGCGGGTGGAACACGGTCCGCCGTCCGGGCGGGCAGATCGCCGCCACGTTCCCCAACGCCCGCTACTACGTGCAGAGGCGCGAATGGGAGCACGCGCGCGAGCAGCACGAGCGCGACCGGGTGAGCTACCTGACGGACAACTACGATGCGCTGGTTGCCTCCGGGCAGATGGTGCTGCTCGATGGCGATCGCGAGTTGCTGCCCGGAGTTTCCGTCGTATGTCTGCCGGGGCACACGCGCGGGCTGCAGGCGGTGGTGGTGCGCTCGGGTGCGGAGGTGGCCTGTTACATCTCTGATCTCATGCCCACCCACTGGCACGTCAAGCCGAGTTGGGTCATGGCGTTCGACCTCGACCCGTTGCGAACGATCGACAACAAGCACCGCATTTTGGAACAGGCGGTACGCGAGCACTGGCTGCTGGTGTTTACGCACGATCCGGAGCACGCCTTTGGTTATGTGCAGCACCGGGACGGGGAATACGTTTTCACTCCCGCCGAAGCAGGCCATCCAAAGTGAAAATTTGATCCCAGCGGCAACACACCCTCCCCGCCGCCGTCGCATCGCATTTGGATAGGACAGACAGGCTCGCATGCGGTAGCGAAAAGGGAGGACACACATGAGTACGTTGCGTAGTATTGAGCGCAGACTTTACGTCCGGCGGCAAATGGACCGCGACCTGGCCTCACAGGCCGTGGTCGGCACGGGCGAGGTTCCGCGTCATATGGAATGGAATGGCATCTGGACCGGCTACATGACGTTTGCCGGGGTGGCCATCATTCTGCTCTCGTTCGTTCTGGCGATCGGCTTCAGCTCGCTGAATCCGTTCAGCGCCGGATCCTGGCGCTCGGTGGGCGGGGGCGTGATGGGCTGGAGCGTGGTCGTGATCCTGATTGCCACCTGGCTGGGATGCTGGGTAGCGGCGCGCACGCCCAAGACAACCAAGAAGCACGGCATGATGAAGGGCATCACGCTGTGGGCCATGATTCTGCTGACCATCCTGTTGGTGGTGGGTTGGGTGGCCTCGACGACGATTGGCGCGGTCTCCAGTGCGGCGACGGTACCGGTGGCGGCAGCGGCCGCACCCGCGGCTCCGGCCGCGGCTCTGCCGCCGGCGGCAGCGGCACCGGGCACTCCCGCGGCAACGGCACCCACGGCGACCGCTCCGACGCAAGGCGCCTTGGCGGGAGCGGCGCAGAAAGCCGGCGCGGTGACCAAGCACGTGGGCGGCAACCTGATGTGGGGTCTGTTCTGGATCGCCCTCATCGGCCTCGGCTTGGCGTTGTTTGCGGGCGCAGTCGGCGGCGGAGGTATCAGCTTCCGGCGTTCGAACCGGCCCACGAACCAGCCCGCGGCCTAGCGCTGGCGCGGCGCACGGGGCCCGGGGTCGTTACAGCCGGGCCCGGCAGCCGCGACCCCGCGCCCGTCAATCAATGACCCTCACCCCCGCGGCGCGAGCGCTGCGGGGGTGACAGTGTTAGCCTGAGGCTATGACGTGCTGGAAATGCGGCGGTACCATTTCCCTGCCCGCGGCGCAAAAGGTCAGTTCGCGCGGTGAATGTTCCTGTGGCGCCGACCTCCATGTTTGCCGCAACTGCAGCCATTTTGATCCCACCGCCCATGGCGAATGCCGCGAGGTAATGGCCGAGCCGGTGCGCTACAAAGACCGGGCCAACTACTGCGACTACTTTTCTCCCGTTACCGTGGTCAACGCCACCGTTCCGCGCGCGCAGGCCAAGTCGGTGCCTGAGGATGCCCGCACCAAGTTCGATCAGCTCTTCAAGAAATAAGCACGCTACTCTGGAGGGGTGAACCCGAGCGATCGGATCATCCTTGCCCTGGACGTGGCCGATGCGAATGCGGCCCTAGCATGGGTGCGCCGCTTGCGTGCCCACGTGGGGATGGTGAAGGTCGGGCTGGAGTTGTTCACCGCCGCCGGCCCGGGCTTGGTGCGCGAGCTGCGGCGCGAAGGACTCGGCGTTTTCCTCGACCTCAAGCTGCACGACATCCCCAACACCGTGGCCGCGACGGTGCGCGCCGCGGCGCGATGCGACGTGCAGATGCTCACCGTGCACGCCTCGGGCGGCGCCGCCATGCTGGCCGCCGCCGCCGCCGCCGCGCCCCCCTCGCTCCGGTTGTTGGGCGTCACCGTGCTGACGAGCCTGGATGAGGCGGCGCTGGCGGAGCTGGACTTTCCAGGGACGGCGGCCGATCGCGTGCTGCGCTGGGCGCGGCTGTGCCGGCGCCAGGGCCTGGGCGGGGTGGTATGTTCGGCGCAAGAAGCCGCCGCGGTGCGCGCCGCCTGCGGCGCCGCGCTCACGCTCGTGGTCCCCGGCATCCGGCCGGCGGGAGCGGCGAAGGGCGATCAGGCGCGTGTGGCCACGCCGGAGACGGCCATCCGCACGGGTGCCGATTACCTGGTGCTCGGCCGGGCCGTCACTGGCGCCGATGATCCGGAATCGGCGTTGGCGGCCGTCGCCACGGAGATCGAACAGGCGCTGGCGGGCTAAGCGATGGTCGTGGGCACGGCCGGGCATATTGACCATGGCAAGAGCGCGCTGGTCGAGGCGCTGACGGGCGTGCATCCGGACCGGCTCGAGGCCGAGCAGCGGCGCGGCATGACGCTCGACCTTGGCTTTGGCTTCTCAAGACAGGGCGGCGAGAGCATGTCCTTTGTGGACGTGCCCGGACACGAGCGGCTCATCCGCAGCATGCTCGCTGGAGCGGCGGGCTTTGACGTGGTGCTGCTGGTGGTGGCGGCCGATGCGGGCGTGCAGCCGCAGACGATGGAGCACGTGGCGCTGTGCCGCCTGCTCGCCATCGGGCAGGCGGTGGTGGCGCTATCGAAGCGCGACCTGGTGGATGCGGCGCAGGCGGAGCGGGTGCGCGGCCAGATCGCGGCGCTGCTGCGGCCGACCCCGTACGCAGACGCTCCGGTCGTCGAGGTCAGCGGGCGCACGCGCGCCGGGGTCGCCGAGCTGCGGCAGGCGCTGCTGGAGGCGGGGCGAAAGGCGGAGGCGCGCGACGCGCAAGCGCCGTTCCGGCTAGCGGTGGATCGCGCTTTCCACATGAAGGGATTTGGTCCGGTCGTTACCGGCACGCTGTTGCAGGGCACGCTGCGGGCGGGAGCAAGGGCGGAGCTGGCGCCGCTGGGGGCGGATGATAGCGAGCTAGTCCGCCTGCGCGGCTTACAGGTGCACGGGGCGAGCGTGGATAGCGCCGCGGCGGGCCAGCGCGTGGCGGCCAACCTGGTGGGGGTGGAAGGGGCGGCGCTGCATCGCGGCCTGGAGCTGCTCGAGCCCGGCGCCTTCGCCTCTACGCGCACGCTCGATGCGGCGATCACGTGGCTGCCGGGGGCGCCGGTCTTGGCGCACCGCGCGCGCTGCCGTCTGCATCTGCATACCATCGAGGTCGTGGCGACGCTGTTGTGGCTGGAGGCGCCCGCCGGCGGCGCCGCCGAGCATGGGTATGCGCAACTTCGCCTGGCGGCGCCGGTGGTGGCCGCTGCCGGTGATCGCTTCATCCTGCGCCGGCTTTCGCCGGCGATGACGCTGGGCGGGGGCCTGGTGCTGGAGCCCGGTTCGCGGCCGCATCGCAAGCCCGACTATGCGGCAGCCGCCGGGCGGTTGGCGGCGCTCGCGGCTGCCGATAGCTTCGAGGCCAGCCTGATCCTGCGCCTGCAGCAGGCCGGGACCATGGGCTGCGAGCTGGCCGCGCTCGCCCGGGCCACGGGCCGGCGCACCGGGGAGGTCGCCGAAGTGCTGCAGCGGGCGGCGGCGGAGGGGCGCGCGCTGCTTTCATCTCATCCGGCGGCGGCGCTGGCAGCGGAGGCGATGCCGGAGATCGAAGCCGCCCTGGTGGGCGCGCTCGAGGCCTTTCACCGCCGCGAGCCGCTGGCCGAGGGCGCGGCGCTGGAGACGCTCGGACTGGCATATCCCCAGCACTGGCTGGCGCTGGCCGCGCGCGGGGACGCGCGCCAGTCCATGTCGCGGCTGGCGCAGCAGGTGCAGGCGGTTGCGGGTGGACGCTGGCGCCTGGCGCGCGCGGCGCCGGCGCGCAGCGCCGGGCAATTGGAGTTGCGCGGGCGCATCGCGGCTCACGTTGAGGCGCTGGGGTGGTCGGCGCCTCCGCTGCCGCAACTGCTGGCGCCGTTTCCCCAGCGCGAGGCGCGCGCGCTCGTGGCCGACCTGGCGCGCGCGGGAGTGTTGGTGGAATGCCAGCCGGGCTGGTATCTGCATGCCGCGACGGTGGCGCGGTTGCGCACGCTGCTGACGGAGCGGCGGGCGGGCCAGGCGGAGTTTTCCGTCGGCGACTTCAAGCAGTGGACAGGTCTCAGCCGCAAGCTGGCGATTCCGCTGCTGGAGTATTGCGACCGCGCCCGCCTCACGCGCCGGGCGGGCGAGAATAGGGTCATTATTATTTAGCCATGCGCCATCTGCCTTTCCGCATACTCATCGTGGCCGCCCTGGCAGTGCTGACGCTGGCCTGCCACCGGCAACCGGCGGTGCCGGTCTGGAAGCTGGAGTTCGTGTCCAATCCCACGCCGCCGGTGGCGGGCGCCCTGACGCGCTTCCGCTGCCTGCTGACCACCGCATCGGGCGCGCCCGTGGACGGCGCGGCGGCCTTGCTGACGCTGGTGCCGCAAGCGGCCCCCCACCGGTCGATGCCCGCCGGGGCGGCGCTGCACATTGAGCTGGCGCCGCGAGGCAACGGCATCTATGCGGGCACGGGCACGATCCGGGGCGCGGGGACGTGGGAGGTGACGCTGACGCTCTCGCGCCGCGGGCGCATCCAACTGCGTCGCTACCCGCTGACGGTGGCCGCGCCCGCACCTGCTTCTTGACAAGGAACGCGGTTCTGGTTAATTATTCATTGAAGGAATAATTATTCTTCGCCGCACCCGTGCCTCGAAACTACCGCCAGGAACAGATCCTCAAGCTCGTGCGCGCCCAGCCTCTGCACTCGCAGGGCGAGTTGGCGGCGGCGCTGCGCCGCGCCGGCGTGGCCGCCACCCAGGTGACGCTGTCGCGCGACCTGAAAGCGCTGGGGGTGGTGAAGACGGCGGCCGGCTATGCGGTTCTCGGAGAGGAGCCGGACGGAGCGGATGCTGCGCCCGCCGGTGCGGGGGCGGAGGCGGCGCGGATCGTGCGTGAGTTCACGCGCGATCTGCGCCCGGCGGAGAACCTGTTGGTGGTCAAGACCGCGCCCGGCGCCGCGCCAACGGTGGCGGCGGCCCTGGACGGAGCGGGCTGGAACGAGATCGCCGGCTCACTCGCCGGCGACGATACGGTGCTGCTGGTGTGCGCCAACCCGCGGCTGCGATTGAGCGTGGAACGCCGTTTGCGCGAGCTGCTAAGCGGCGGAGGAAAGGAATAAGTAATCCGTGAAGACCAACCTCTTGAATGCCCACTTGGGCCACGACACCCGGCCGCCCTATCCGGTGCCGGCGCCGCGCCTGCCGCGACTCGCGGTGGGCGACCTGATTGACCTGGCCGCGCTCAGCCGCAAGGAATTCCTTGCGCTGCTCGATCTGGCGGCGGACCTCAAGGTGCATCCCGGCCGCTACCGCGATCTGCTCTCCGGCTGCGGGCTGGCCATGATCTTCGAGAAGCCCTCGCTGCGCACGCGCGTCACCTTCGACGTGGCGATGCAGGAGATGGGCGGACACGCCGTGTTTCTCGATTTCAAGGATTCGCCCCTGGGTGAGCGGGAAGACATTCTCGACGTGGCGCGCAACCTGGAGCTGTGGATGGACGCCATCGTGGCGCGAACGTTCGGACACGAATCCATCGAGCTGCTGGCGGGCGCCTGCTCGGTGCCGGTGATCAACGGGCTGAGCGACCACAGCCACCCCTGCCAGGCGCTGGCCGATTTTCTCACACTGCGCGAGTCCTTCGAGAACTTCCCCGCCATCAAGCTGACCTATGTCGGCGACGGGAACAACACCTGCCATTCGCTGCTGGAAGCGGCGGCGCTGGCCGGCATCCAGATGGCGGTGGCCACGCCGTCCGGCTACGAGCCTGATGCCGGCGTGGTCAGGCGCGCGCAGGAGATGGGGCGGCGCTCGGGGGCGAAAATCACCGTCGGCAACGCGCTGGGCCCGGCGCTGCGCGGCGCCCATGCCGTCTATACCGACACCTGGTCGAGCATGGGCCAGGAGGCCAAACAGACGCAGCGGGCGCGCGATTTCGCGAGTTTCCAGGTGAACGAGGCGCTCATGGCGCGGGCGCGCCCGGGAGCGCGCTTCCTGCACTGCCTGCCCGCGCACCGCGGCCTGGAGGTCAGCGCGGGGGTGATTGATTCCTCCATTTCCCTGGTTTACGAGCAGGCCGAGAACCGCCTGCACGTGCAAAAAGCGGTGCTGGCGGCGCTCATCTTGGGTCACGCCAAGGACCGTAAAAGGAACCCTACAGTATGAGCACCAGCGTGAAGAAAATTGCCCTCGCCTACTCCGGCGGTCTCGATACCTCGATCATCATTCCCTGGCTGAAGGAGCACTATCCGGCGCCGATCGTGGCTGTGATCGCCGACGTGGGCCAAGGCGACGACTACGCCAAGCTGCGCGCCAAGGCGCTGGCCACGGGAGCCGATGAGGTCGTGGTGGCGCATGTGGCCGGTGAATTTCTCACCGGGTACGTGTGGCCCACGCTCAAGGCCGGCTGCGTCTACGACCAGAAATATTTGCTGGGCACCTCGATGGCGCGCCCGCTCATCGCCAAAGTGCAGGTCGAGGCCGCTCTCGCCAGCGGCTGCGATACGGTCGCCCATGGCTGCACGGGCAAGGGGAACGACCAGGTGCGCTTCGAGCTGGCCTACAAGGCGCTGGCGCCGCAACTGCAGGTAATCGCGCCCTGGCGGGAATGGGACATCAATTCGCGCGAGGACGCCCTGGCCTATGCGCGTACCCACCAGGTCCCGGTGGAGCAGAGCGAAAAGAAAATCTACAGTCGCGATCAGAACATCTGGCACATCAGCCACGAGGGAGGGGCGCTGGAGGACCCGGGGCAGGAGGCGCCCGAGGACGTGTGGCTGCTCACGCGCCCGTTGGCCGAGACGCCCGATCAACCCGAATACGTAACCATCGGATTCGAGGCGGGCATTCCGGTGTCGGTGGACGGGGCCACGCTAGGTGCGGTGGAGCTGCTGACGCGCTTGAATGAGATGGCGGGGCGGCACGGCATCGGCCGCATCGATCTGGTGGAAAATCGTTTTGTGGGCATGAAATCGCGCGGCGCCTATGAAACGCCGGGAGGCACGCTGCTGGTGACGGCCTTACGCGAGCTGGAAGCGATGACGCTGGAGCGCTCGCTGGCCACCATCAAACACCAGTTGGGGCTCGAATACGCGCGCCTGGTCTATAACGGCCTGTGGTTCACGCCGCTGCGCGAGGCGCTCGACGCTTTCATGAACCGGGCCCTGGCCGAGACGAGCGGCGCCGTGCGGCTGAAGCTGCACAAAGGACATGCGCTGGTGGCCGGGCGCACGTCGCCGCATTCGCTGTACTCGAACGCGCTGGCCTCGTTCACCATGGGTGAACTCTACGATCAGAGGGACGCGGCCGGGTTCATCAACCTCATCGGCCTGCCGCTGAAGATGGCGGCGCTCTTAAAGGCCGAAAAATGAAGCTTTGGGGCGGTCGCTTTCGCGAGCCGACAGCGCCCGAGTTCGAGCGCTTCTCGGCCTCGTTCGTCTTTGACCGCCGCCTGGCGTGGGCCGAAGCGGTGGGCACGCGCGCGCACGTGCGCGGCCTGGAGCGCGCCGGGGTTCTGGGCGCTCAGGAGGCGAAGGCGCTGGTGGCCGCCTGCGACGCCCTGGCCGCCGAGTTTGCCGCCGCGCCGCCGCAGGCGGAGGCAGACGTCGAAGACGTACACTCCTACCT
>JBOGKL010000276.1:0-9322 GCA_050745525.1 Terriglobales bacterium
CCCTGGCGCCAGCCCTGTTGCGTAGCTTTGCGGCGACGGCAAGCGGAACGGGGCAACTGGGGTTCCAAGGACGAACGCTGGCCTCGATAAAACTGGCAGTCCACCTGCAGCCGCACGGCAGCGACGAGGCCCTGCCGTTGGGCGGTGATGTAGACGCGCGGGTCAATCTCAGGCGGGGTTCAGTGCAGTTGGAGAAAGTGCAACTTCGCTCCGGATCAAGCCAGTTGCAGGCGAGCGGGGCGTTGGCGGGCGGGCGAGGGCAGCTGCAGTTACATTTCGTGAGCAGCGATATCAACAGATTGCGTCCGGCAGTCGCAGCGGCGTACGCGCGGCTGGAGCCGGGCCGCGTGCTGCCGGTGTTTGGCGGCGCGATGCAGGTGCAGGCGAGCCTGGCGGGCAGCCTGAGCGCGCCGGTGGTCTCGGGCTCACTCACGGCCACCGCGGCGAGGTGGGGGAATTGGCGGGCGGACACGCTGCGGGCGCAGGGCTCGGTGGGACCGGAGGCGCTGATCCTGGAGCACTTGCTATATCGCCGCGGCGGACAGAGCGTAGCACTGAGCGGGACCGTGGATCTGAATCAGTACCGGCTGGAGGCAGCGAGCACACTGGCCCTGCACGGCAGCGTGCGCGGACTCGACGTGGCGCAAGCGATGGCCTTGTCGCAGTTGCCCCACCTGCCCCACATCACCGGCGTACTGAACGCCACCGCGGCGCTGTCGGGCACCTGGGGCCAGCCCGTGTTGGCGGGCGAGGCAAGGCTGGAAACGGCGGAGTGGCGGGAACAGAAGATCCGCGCCGCGACCGCCCAGTTCCGGCTGCAGGGGGGACAGTTCACGTGTCCGCAGTTTGCGCTGACCCTGGCCCATACGCACATCAGCGGCGGATTCCGGCTGGGGCTGCGCGACCGAACCTACGAGGTGCATGCCGCCAGCGCGGGCGTGGATCTGGCCGACGTGGCGCTGCTACAGTCACCGCGGCTCTCCATCCGCGGCCGGCTGCGTTTCCAGTTCGCCGGCAGCGGAAACCTCGCGCAACCGCAGGGGACGCTCACGCTGGCAACCAACGGCCTGCGCGGCGGCGGCGAGAGCCTGGGGGACGTGGGAGCCAAGCTGGAGATCGAGGGCCACCGGGTTCGTTTCCAGGCTGCCGACATTCTGACCAACGGCAGCTTCAACCTGACCGGAACGATTGGCACCGGCGCGCCGTATCCGGTCGAGGCCAAGCTGCGCTTGCGGGACTACGACTTCGACGCCTGGCTGCGCCGCTTCACGCCGGCCGACATCACCGGGCATAGCCGCGTGAGCGGCACGGCGCAAATTGCCGGACCGCTGGGCGTGCCCGATCAACTGCACGCCGGCATCAGCCTCGACACGGTATCGGTGGCGCTCAATGGACTCGTGATTCACAACCAGGGAGCGATCGAGCTGAGCGCGGGCGCGCAACGGCTCACGCTCGCCCCGGCGCACATCGTGGCGCCGGACACGAGCTTTACCGCCTCGGGCAGCGTGGCCCTGGGGCCCAGCCTGCGGGCCCCTCTCAACTTCACCACCTCGCTGGCCGGACGCCTGACGGGGCGCATCAATCTGGCCTTGCTGCACCTTCTCCATCCGGCCACGCGCGCCACGGGCGCCATCACGGTGGACGCGCGCGTCGGGGGCACGGCGGGGCAGCCACATCTGAGCGGACAAGTTCTCGTCGAGAATGGCTCGCTGGCAGAGGCCGGCTTGCCGGTGGCCTTCGAACACATCCAGGGGAACTTGCTTCTGAACGGCAGCCGGATGGAGATTCGCAGCCTCACGGCCGATACCGGCAGCGGCACGCTCGCCATCAGCGGCTATGCCAGCAAGACGGCGCCCGGGGTGAGCTGCAACCTGGCCATTCAGGGGCAGAACTTGCGCCTGCGCTATCGCGGCATCAGCAGCAGCGGCAACCTGCAGTTGCGCTTGACCAGCAGCGGCAGGAACACGCTGCTGGCCGGAGATGTGCAACTCACCCGCGTGGCGCTGGATCCCCGCTTCGATTTGGCGTTGTTCATCGCCGGGCTGCAACAGAATCCGCCACTGCCCAACCCGGACTCGGTGCTGAGCCGTATCCGGATGAATATTCATGTCACCACGGGAGCGCAGGTGCTGGTGGCTTCGAACATGGCGCGTCTGCAGCTTCAAGTGGATTTAAATCTGCGCGGGACGCTGGCGGACCCCTCCGTAACCGGGCGAGCGGGCGCCAGTTCGGGGGAATTGCTCTTCGCCGGCAATCAATTCCGGATCACGAAGGCGCAGGTGGTGTTTGCCAACCCGTTCCGGATTGAGCCGGTGCTGGACGTGGGCCTGACCACGAGGGTGCAGGCATACGACATCACGATTGACCTGTCCGGTCCTGCCGATAAAATGGCCCTTTCTTATCGTAGCGATCCGCCGCTGTCGAGTTCGGACGTGATGGCGTTGCTGGCGACGGGCGAGCCGACGCAGGCCAACGCCAGCCTGACGGCAGCGGGCAACTTCGCCCCTTCGGAGCAACTGCTGGGCCAAGCGCTGAACAACCTGGTGGCAAGCCGCCTGCACCGGCTGTTCGGCATCACCCAACTGCAGATCAATCCCGACGTGGGGCCGCTGGGTCCGACGGGCAATGGCGGCAGCATCACCGTGGAGCAGCAAGTATCACGCAACGTCAAGCTGACGTACATGCAAAATCTGGCCAGCAGCTCGCAAGACATCGTGCAGGTTGACTGGACGATCAGCCGTTTTTTGGGCATTACGCTCAGCCGCGATCAGTTCGGACTGTATGGACTGAAGTTCACTTTTCGACATCGCGCGCACTGAAGGAAAGTGCGCAAGGCCCCGCTATACTGATGAGAGTCATCCGTAGGAGAGCTGCAAGCGGGCTGAGGTCGGCCGCAGGCCGCCCGAGCCCCGCGCCAATAGATAGTCGCCATGTCCTACCGCTCCACCCCGCCCCCCAGCTACACGTTCAGCGTGCCCGGATTCACGCGCGCAGTGAAGGTGCTGGTAATCGTCACCACGGCCATATGGGTGCTGCAGTTTGTCAGCGGCGGGCTGAACGCCATTCTGGTCAGCTGGTTCGCGCTCGTACCCGGCTTGGTGATGCACGGGGAGATCTGGCGTCTGGCGAGTTATCTGTTTCTGCACGCCGGGTTCTCGCACCTGTTCTGGAATATGTTCGCGCTGTGGATGTTCGGTGTGTGGGTGGAAGAGGAACTCGGGGCGCGGAAGCTCTATCAGCTTTATTTCGTCTGCGGCATTGGCGGCGGCATTATTGACGCGCTGTGGCACTCCTGGTTCAGCCCGGGACTGAGCTACACGATCGGAGCGTCGGCGGCAATTTACGGGATTCTGATGGCAGTCGGGCTGCTGTTTCCCGACCGCGAGGTTTTCCTGCTGCTGCCGCCAGTGGCGATCAAGGCGAAATGGCTGGTGCTGGGCTACGGCGTGCTGGAGTTTTTATTCACGCTGCACGGCGCGGGCGCCGACGGAATCGCGCATTTCGCGCACCTGGGCGGCATGCTGTTCGCCTTCCTGTATTTGCGCATGAGCGGCATGAACCTGGGCATCTCCAGCGGCTACGGGCGCTGGCGGCGCCGCCAGATGCAGCGAAAATTTGACGTCTACATGAACCAACGCGACCGCCGCCCCCCAGGCGGCTGGAGAAACTAGGCGGTCGAGTCGAACAGAGCGGCTGGCGGAGCTGCCCCGGTCTGCCGTAAAATGCAGCGGGACCCCGACCCGTTGCCTGACGCCCTCAGCACTTACCGAGCCGAACTCGAGGCCGCGTGGCGCACCGGCGCCGCTACCGAGCACACTCACCGGATTGCGCTGCAGCGGCTCCTGGAGGCGCTCGACCCTGGAATTCGGGTGATCAACGAGCCACGCCGTGTGGCTTGCGGTGCGCCGGATTTCCTGATTAGCCTGGGCGAGGCGCCTATTGGGCATATCGAGGCGAAGGACTTCGGCGCGCCGCTGGAAGAGCTGGCGGAATCGGAACAGATTTTACGTTACCGGGAAGCGCTGCCCAACCTGATCCTTACCGACTATCTGGAGTTCCGCTGGTTCGTGGGAGGAGAGCCGAGACTGCAAGCGAGACTGGCCCAGTCGGAGGCGGGCAGGTTGAGGCCACTGGCGGGGGGTGCGGACGAGGTGCGGCAACTTCTCCGTGCCTTCCTGAACGCGCCCGGATTCACGATTGCCGGCCCCGAAGAGTTAGCCAGGCGCTTGGCCGGGTCGGCGCAACTGTCGCGCCAGGCGATTGCCGCCGCCTTGGAGCATGAGCCCCAGAGCGGCGCCTTGCATCAGCAGATCGAGGCGTTTCGCAAGGTGCTGCTACATGATCTCAGCAAGGCTCAGTTCGCGGACATGTTCGCCCAGACGCTCTGCTACGGCTTATTCAGCGCCCGTTCGATGCACCGCGGAGCGGAGCCCTTTTCGCGCCGCACGGCGCCTTTCGATCTGCCGGCGACCAATCCATTTTTACGCTGGCTGTTCGCGCAGATCGCCGGGCCCGACCTCGATGAACGCATCGCGTGGACCGTGGACGCAACCGCCGATCTGTTGCGGCGCGTTGACCTGGAATCCGTATTGGCCGGCTTCGGTCGCGGTGAGGCGAAGCCGGGGCTCCCGGCAATCAAGGACCCTGTCTTTCATTTTTACGAAACGTTCCTGGCGGCCTACGATCCCGCCCTGCGCGCCCGCCGCGGGGTCTTCTACACGCCTCAGCCGGTGGTGCACTATATCGTGACCTGCGTGGACGATCTTTTGCGGAGGCACTTTCGCCTGCGTGACGGACTAGCCGACACGGCAACCCTCGCTGCTCGCGGCAAGCAGAGACCCGGGCACCGCGTCTTGATTCTGGACCCGGCCGCCGGAACGGGGGCGTTCCTTTACGAGGTGGTGGATCAAATTCATTCGCGCTTCCGCGGCAATGAGGGCGTATGGTCCAGCTACGTGGCCGAGCATCTGCTCCCTCGCCTGTTCGGGTTTGAACTGCTCATGGCGCCCTATGCGGTGGCGCACTTCAAGCTCGCGTTGCAGCTAGAGGCAACCGGCTACCGCTTTGCCGCCCGCGAACGGCTCGGGGTTTATCTGACCAACACGCTGGAGGAGCCCCATCTGACGGCGGGGCTGCCCATGTTCGCGCACCAACTCGCCGACGAGGCCAACGCAGCCAGCGAGGTGAAGCGTGACCGGCCGGTCATGGTGATTCTGGGCAACCCGCCCTACTCCGGGCACTCAGCCAACAA
The DNA here is from genome assembly GCA_050745525.1 of Terriglobales bacterium. Classification (GTDB taxonomy): domain Bacteria; phylum Acidobacteriota; class Terriglobia; order Terriglobales; family SCQP01; genus SCQP01. The sequence goes on from JBOGKL010000276.1 coordinate 5,252, forward strand.
TGGCGCCTGGATTAGTGGCTTGCTGCGCGGCACAGATATATTTACCCAGCGGCCCACCCACAATTACTTTGCCGTCGACGGGCAGCCGCTCGGAGAGAGAAATCCGAAGTGGCTTAATGACGACTACGTGAAATTCCTCCGTTTTGCCCAATGGCGTATCGAGCAGACGGGCTACGGAATCATGGCATTTATCACCAACAACGGCTATCTTGAGAACCCGACTTTCCGGGGCATGCGGCAGGCCCTGCTCGATACCTTCAACGACGTATTCGTGGTCAATCTGCACGGAGATAGCAAGAAGAAAGAGCAGGCGCCCGACGGCGGCAAGGACGAGAACGTCTTTGACATCCAGCAAGGCGTGGCTATCGGCATGTTTGTGAAAAGCAAGCGTTCCGGTCCGCCCGCAGTGCACTACTGCGACGTCTGGGGCACGCGAGAGAGCGGCAAGTTCGACTGGCTGGCCACCCACGACCTTCACAGCACGCCTTGGCGCGAGGTGAAACCGCGTGCGCCGCTTTATCTCTTTACGCCCCAGGCGTCCTATCGCCGGCAGGCTGAGTACGAGCGGGGATGGGGTTTGAACGACGCCATGCCGTTGAACGTGCTGGGTTTTCAGACACATCGAGATCCGTTCGCCGTGGCTTTCCGCCGCGAGGAAATAGTAGAGCGGGTGAGCGCCCTCCGTTGCCAGTCGCTGACTGATGAGCGGCTTCGTCAGCATTTTGACCTGCGCGACACACGCGATTGGCAATTGGCGCGCGCTCGGCAGCAGGTGCGCGCCATGCAAGAACCGGAAGCCCCGATCCTGCAGTGTTGGTACCGACCTCTGGACCAACGTTGGTGCTACTACAGCCCGATCTCGATGGATTTTCCGCGAAGCATCCTTCTCCAGCACGTCGCGGGCCGCCCCAATCTTTGCCTTAATACCGTCCGCCAGACACGCATGGGGCAATGGCGGCACGCGCTGGTCTCCGATGCCCCGGCCCCGGCGGTCTACGTAGAGCTGAAAGACGGCTCCAACTTATTTCCGCTCTATCTGTATGACGGCAGCGGCAACGGCCATCTGTTTCGCGATGGGCACGAAATCGCCGGCGTGAATTTCGCCGACGAATTTACGGCGGCCGTGAGCCAAGCGACCGGTCTGCGTTACCTCGGCGCCGAACCGGCCAAAGTACGCGGATTTACAGCCGAGCAGTTGTTCGCCTACATTTACGCCGTGTTGCATGCGCCTTCATTCGCCGAGCGCTATGGCGACTACCTGCGCCGTGGCTGGCCGCGTGTCCCTCTCACCACGAATTCGCGGCTGTTCCGGCGTCTGAGCGATTTCGGCGAAGAACTGATTGCATGCCATCTGCTGCGTTGCGTCGAGGCTGGGGCCAGCTTCCCAGTGCCAGGAAACAACCGTGTGGATTTCGTCGCGTTTGACGCAATGCACCGACGCGTATCAATCAATGATCAGCAGCATTTTGCTGGGGTGGAAGAGGAAGTCTGGGGGGCCGCGCTCGGCGGCTACTGCCCTGCTTCGCAATGGCTTAAGGATCGCATCGGAACGGCCCTGGATTTTGAGTCGTTGGAGCACTATCGCCGGCTAATTGGTGCGCTCAGGGCGGGTTTGCATATAACAGAGCGGATCGAGTCCAGCATTCCAGGCTGGCCGCTGCCCTAGTAACAATGTGGCTGTTTCTGGTGGCGTTTGCTACAGTGAACGCTTGGGCGACGCATGCTGAAATTCCGCGATGTGGACTTTTTGCGCATCGGTGATGCGCTGAGCGAAAACGAGCGCCTGGTGCGTGATAGCGCGCGGCGCTGGGTCGAAGAGCGGATCATACCCATCATTGAAGAATGCGCGCGCGAGGGGCGGTTTCCGCGCGAGCTGGTGCCGGAAATGGCAGCCATGGGGTTCTTCGGCGCCACCATGAAGGACTACGGCGGGGTGGGCATGAGCCAGGTCGAATATGGGCTGCTCATGCAGGAGTTGTAGCGGGGTGACAGCGGGCTGCGCAGCTTCGTCAGCGTGCATAGCTCGCTGGCCATGTGGCCGATCCATGAGTTCGGCAGCGAGGAGCAGAAGCAGACCTGGCTGCCGGCCATGCAGAAGGGCGAGCGCATCGGCTGCTTCGGACTGACGGAGCCGGACTTCGGTTCGAACCCGGGCGGGATGCGCACCACGGCGCGGCGCGTGGGCAACGAATACGTCCTCAACGGCGAAAAGATGTGGATCACGTCGGGCTCGATCGCTGATGTCGCGGTGATCTGGGCGAAAGAGGAAGGGGAACGGATTCGGGGTTTTTTGGTCGAGCGCGACCGGCCCGGATTTCGCGCCGAGGACATCCACGGGAAATTTTCGCTGCGGGCATCCGTTACTTCGAGCCTTTCGCTGCAGGACGTACGCATTCCGGTGAGCAACGTGTTGCCGGGTACGGTGGGGCTGAAAAGCGCGCTGCAATGCCTCGATCAGGCGCGCTTCGGCATCGGCTGGGGAACCGTGGGGGCGGCCATGCAGTGCTACGACACGGCGCTGCAGTATGCCTGTTTCCGCAAGCAGTTCGCCAACGAGCCGATCGCGGCGCGCCAGATCGTGCAGGAGAAGCTGGTGGGCATGATCTCGGCCATCACGCAGGGGCAGTTACTGGCGCTGCACGTTGGGCGGCTGAAGGACAAGGGGATGGCCACGGCGGCGCACATATCCATGCTGAAGCGGAACAATGCCGCCATGGCGCTGGATGTCGCCCGCACGGCGCGCGACATTCTCGGCGCGAACGGGATTGCGGATGAGTACCCGATCTTCCGCCATATGGCCAATCTGGAATCGGTTAAAACTTATGAGGGCACGCACGACATCCATACGCTGATCGTGGGCGCCAGCATAACGGGAATAGACGCATTCGCTTAAGCAGCACCCGGGGGAACTATGTCGGCAAGGCCCGCGCCCGAGGCACCATCCGTTTTGGAAGAAGAACTTTCCTTACACATGCTGCAGGTGGTCGAGCAGGCCGCCATCGCTTCGGCCAAGACGATGGGGCAGGGGAATGCCCACGTCTCCGACCATGCGGCGGTGGAAGCGATGCGCCGCGATCTGGACCGGGTGCCGTTGCGGGGCACGATCGTCATCGGCGAAGGGGAGCGCGACGAGGCGCCGATGCTGTACATCGGCGAGAAGGTGGGCGGGGGCGGGGCCACGGCGCCGGCGGTGGACATTGCCGTGGATCCGCTGGAGGGGACGAACCTCTGCGCCACGGGCGCGCCGGGCGCCATCACGGTGCTGGCGGCGAGCGAAGCCGGGGGGCTGCTGCACGCACCCGACTGCTACATGGAAAAAATCATCGTGGGGCCTTTGTGCCGCGGGGCGGTGGATCTCGACGCACCGGTGAAGGACAATCTGGCTGCCATCGCCAAGCGGCTGGAGCGGTCCACGAGCGATCTGGTGGTGGTGGTGCTGGAGCGGCCGCGGCACCAGAAGATGATGGAGGAGATCCGCGCCACCGGAGCGCGCATTCACCTCATCCAGGACGGGGATTTGTCGGCGGGCATCGCCACGGCGGTGCTGGGCACGGGCGTGCATGCGGTCATGGGCAGCGGCGGAGCGCCCGAGGGCGTGCTCACGGCGGCGGCCATGCGCTGCCTGCATGGGGAGATCGTGGCGCGCCTGGTGGTCAATAAACCGGGCATCGAAGAGCGGCTCGAACGCATGGGCATTCGCGACCCCAAGCGCATGTACCGGACCGAGGACCTGGCGCCGGGCAAGAACATTCTGTTTGCCGCCTGCGGGGTCACCAGCGGCAATCTGCTCAAGGGCGTGCGCTTCTTCGGCGACGGCGTGCGCACGCAGTCGCTGGTGATGGCCGATTCGATGCATACGGTGCGGTTCGTGGACACCATCCACGTGGCGCCGCGCCCGGACGCGAGAATTCGCTTCTAAGCCGCAAGCTTCTCACGCGCAGGTCGCGCCGTTTGCACCGTAAGCAAAGCCGGCGCGAAAGCCGCGGACCAGAGCCAGGCGACCCGCCTCCGCCGGCGGGAGCCGCCTGGCCGCAGCCGGCCAGGCGGCGTTATCACGGACCAGGGTAAGCG
>JBOGKL010000277.1:0-10382 GCA_050745525.1 Terriglobales bacterium
CTTTGGAAGATTACGAAATCGCCCGCGGCTACATACTGACCTGCCAGAGCTACCCGGTCAGCGAGCAGGTGGTGGTGGACTTCGATCAGGACTGAACCCGCATGCCTCATCCGCTATTTGCCAAGCACCAGGAAACCATTGATCGCGCGCTGCAGGCCATTGATCAGCGCGGCTACTGGTCGCCTTTCACCGAGATGCCCAGCGCCAAGGCGTACGGCGAGACCGCCAATGCGGACGGGAAGGCGGCCTACGAGGCGCTGCTGCAGCACAAGTTTCCGCTGGAGCAGAGCGGGGCAACCGGAGAAGTGGGGCACGAAGTGTCGCCGTTCGGCCCGGAGCTGGGCGTGCGCTATCCGCGCGTGGAAGCCGATGCGCTGGTGGCCACGGCGAAAGCGGCCATGGCGTCGCCGGCTTGGCGGCAAGCGGGTCCGGAAGCATGGGTGGGCGTCGCGGTTGAGGCGCTGTCGAGGCTCAACCGGCGCAGCTTCGAGATGGCCTACGCGGTGATGCACACGACCGGGCAGGCCTTCATGATGGCGTTTCAGGCGGGAGGTCCGCACGCGCAGGACCGGGGCCTGGAGGCGGTAGCGTATGCTTGGCAGCAGATGAGCCGGGTGCCGCAGACCGCGCTCTGGGAAAAGCCGCAGGGCAAGAACCCGCCGCTGCGTATGGAGAAGCGGTTTACCATCGTGCCGCGCGGGGTGGGGTTGGTCATCGGCTGCAGCACGTTCCCCAACTGGAACGGCTACCCGGGGATGTTTGCCAGCCTGGCGACGGGCAACGCCGTGATTGTGAAGCCGCACCCGGCGGTGATTCTGCCGCTGGCACTGACGGTGCTGGTGACGCGCGAGGTGCTGAGCGAGCAGGGCTATGACCCGAACCTGGTGCAACTGGCGGCGCATGCCGATGGCGACGACGTGCCGCAGCAGTTGGCGCTGAACCCGGCCATCAAACTGATTGACTACACCGGCAGCTCGGCGCACGGGGAATGGCTGGAGCGCAACGCGCGCCAGGCGGTGGTGTTTGCTGAAAAGGCCGGGGTCAACTCGATTGTGATTGACTCGACGGAGGATTTCTCCGGGCTGGCGAACAACATCGCCTTTTCGCTGGCGCTGTACTCGGGGCAGATGTGCACGGCGCCGCAGAACATCTTCGTGCCGCAGACGGGGGTTGAGACCGGGAACGGGAAGCTGAGCTTCGAGGAGGTGGGCGCGGGGCTGGCCGCGGCGCTGCACAAGCTGCTGGGCGATGCGGCGCGGGCGGTGGAGATCCTGGGCACCATCCAGAACGCGGCGACGGCGGCGCGGATCGAACAAGCAGGGAAGAGCCATCCGGTGCTGGCGGCCAGCGAGACGATTCAGCATCCGCAATTTCCGAAGGCGCGGGTGCGGACGCCGCTGCTGCTGCGCGCGCAGGCGGGGGAAGAGGCCAGCTTCCAGCGCGAAATTTTCGGGCCGGTGGCGTTTCTGATCGCGACCGCCTCGACCGCGGAGAGCCTGGCGCTGGCCGGACGCGGCGCGCGCGAGCAGGGAGCGCTGACGTTTTCGGTTTACTCCACCGACCGGGAGGTGCTGGAACGGGCGCGGGCGCTGGCGGCTGAGGCGGGCGTATCGTTGTCGGAGAACCTTACCGGCGCCGTCTACGTCAACCAGTCGGCCGCCTACAGCGACTTCCACGGCACCGGCGCCAACCCGGCGGCCAATGCGGCGCTGACGGATGCGGCCTTTGTCGCCAGCCGCTATCGCGTGGTGCAGAGCCGCGCGCACGTGTAGGAAGGGAGGCGGCAGGCGATGGCGAACGGGGCCTACGAGAACATCCTGGTGAGCCGCGAAGAGCGGGTCGGCCTGGTGACGTTGCACCGGCCGGCGGCGCTGAACGCGCTGTCGACGCCGCTGATGCGCGAGCTGGGCGAGGCGCTGGAGGCGTTCGAGGCGGACCCGGCGATTGGGGCCATCATCCTCACCGGGAGCGAAAAGGCGTTTGCCGCCGGCGCCGACATCAAGGAGATGCAGGGGGCCGGGTTCAGCGACATCTTTCTGGCGGATTTTCCCGCCGGGCGCGCCGCCGCCTGGCGCCATCTGGCCACGATCCGCAAACCGATCGTGGCCGCCGTGGCCGGTTACTGCCTGGGCGGGGGATGCGAGCTGGCCATGGCTTGCGACTTCATCCTGGCGGCCGATACCGCCGTATTCGGGCAACCGGAGGTGACGCTGGCGACCATGCCCGGCGCCGGCGGGACGCAACGGCTGACGCGGCTGGTGGGCAAAGCCAAGGCCATGGAGATGTGCCTCACCGGGCGGCGCATGGATGCGAGCGAGGCCGAGCGCGCGGGGCTGGTGAGCCGCGTGGTGCCCGCGGCGGAGCTGATGAGCGAGGCGCGCGCCGTGGCGGCGAAGATGGCGGCGCTGTCGCTGCCAGCAGTGATGATGATCAAGGAATCCATCAACGCCGCCTACGAGATGCCGTTGGCCGAGGGGCTGCGCTTCGAGCGCCGCGCCTTTCAAGCCACCTTTGCTATCGAAGACCGGCGTGAGGGCATGGCAGCGTTCTCCGAGAAGCGCAAACCGAACTTCAAGCACCGCTGAGGACATCGCATGGCGGGCTATGAAAACATTGACTTTACGCTCCGCTACGCCTGCGCCCGCCTGACCCTGCGCCGCCCCGACAAACTCAACTCGTTTACCGCCGCCATGCACGCGGAAGTGCGCGCTGCCATCGGACGCACGCGGGCGGAAGGGGCACGGGTGCTGTTGATCACCGGAGCGGGGCGCGCCTTCTGCGCGGGCCAGGATCTGAGCGATCGCGCCATGGCTGGGGGTAGCGAGGGGGCGGTTGATCTGGGCGCCTCGATCGAGCGCGATTATGCGCCACTGGTGCGCAGCCTCCACGCGCTCCCGCTGCCGGTGGTGTGCGCGGTCAACGGCGCGGCGGCGGGAGCGGGCGCCAACCTGGCGCTGGCATGCGACTTGGTAATTGCCGCCGAGTCGGCCTATTTCTACGAGCCCTTTTGCAAGCTGGGGCTGGTGCCCGACACCGGAGGGACTTTCTTTTTGCCGCGCCGCATCGGCACCGCGCGGGCCATGGCGCTGACGCTGCTGGGCGAGCGGCTGCCGGCGGCGGAGGCGGCGGCGTGCGGCTTGATCTGGAAATGCGTGCCCGATGCGGAATTGGGGCCGGCGGTCGAGGCGTTGCTGCAGCAGTTGGCGCAAGCGCCCACGCGCGGGCTGGCGGCGATCAAGCAGGCGCTGTACGCCTCGGCGGGGAATTCGCTAAGCGAGCAGTTGGACCTGGAGCGCGACCTCAACCGGGAGCTGGGTCACAGCGCCGATTACCGCGAGGGCGTGACGGCGTTTTTGGAGAAGCGGGCACCGAGGTTTACCGGGGCATGAGGGTCGCCATCATCGGGGCGGGCGCGATGGGGGCCGGCATCGCGCAGGTGGCCGCAACGGCGGGAGAGACGGTGCGGCTCTACGATGCGCGGGCGGAGGCGCCGGCGGCGGCCATCGCCGGGGTGCGCAAGCGTTTCGAGCAACTGGCGGCGAAGGGCAAGATGGCGCCGGCGGCGGCCGAGGCGGCCAGCGCACGATTGAGCGCGGCCACGAGACTTGAGGAATTCGCCGACGCCGAGCTGGTGATCGAGGCCGTGGTCGAGGATTTGGGCGTGAAGCAGGCATTGTTTCGCACCCTCGACGCCGTGGTGGGGGCCGATTGCCTGCTGGCCACCAACACCTCCTCGCTCTCGCTGGCCGCCATCGCCTCGGTGCTGAACGCGCCGGAACGGCTGGCGGGGATGCACTTTTTCAACCCCGCGCCCTTGATGGAGCTGGTCGAGGTCGTGGGCAGCGTGGTGACGGCGCCTGCGGCGCTCGATTCCATCGAGGCGCTGGCGCGGAAATGGGGCAAGGCGCCGGTGCGAGTGCGGGCGACGCCGGGATTTATCGTCAACCGCGTGGCGCGGCCGTATTACGCCGAGGGACTGCGACTGCTGGCCGAGGGCTCAACCGACCCTGCCACGCTTGATGCCCTGCTGCGGGAGGCGGGAGGGTTCCGCATGGGCCCGTGCGAGCTGATGGACCTGATCGGGCAGGACGTGAACTTCGCCGTGACGTCGTCGGTATTCCACGCCTTTTTCGGCGACCCGCGCTTTCAGCCCTCGCTGGTGCAGCAGGAACTGGTCGAGGCGGGTTGGCTGGGGCGGAAAACCGGGCGCGGCTTCTTTACCTACGGAAAGGACGCGGTACCGCCGGTGCCGCGCGAAGAGGCGCCGCAGCCGGCGCCTGAGCGCATCGCCCTGGCGGGCATTCCCGGCGACGACCGGCTGGCCGATGCGCTGGCGGCGCGGCTGGAGCACGCCGGGATCGCGGTGAGCCGCGATGCGCATATGCCCACCGACGTGCTGTTGCGGGTGAGTGACGGACGCACGGCGCTCGAGTGCGAAGCAGCGGGTGAGCTGCCGCAGCCGGTGGTGGTGGTGGACCTCGCGCGCGACTACGGCACGGTGCGGCGGCTGGCCGCGGCGGCCTCCCCGCACTGCCACGAAGCCGCCTGGGGACAGGCGGTAGGTGCGCTGCAGGCGGCCGGCATTGCCGTGGCGCGGCTGCGAGACCTGCCCGGACTGGCCGTGCTGCGCACCGTGGCCATGCTCGCCAATGAAGCCGCCGATGCCGTGCATTACGGGGTGGCCGATGCGGCCGGGGTGGACTTGGCCATGCGCAAGGGGGTGAACTACCCGGACGGTCCGCTGGAGTGGGCCGAGAAGATCGGGCTGCGGCGCGTGGTGGGGACGCTCGAGGCGCTGGAGCAATTCTACGGCGAAGATCGCTACCGCGTGTCGCCCCTGCTGGGGCAAACGGTGTGGACCGAAGGGTCCCTCCATGAGTGAACTCTATAAGCGCGACCGGGCCTCGCAGGCGCTGGGCATGGAGCTGCTCGAGTCGAGGCCGGGCTACGCCAAGGTGCGCATGCGGGTCGGCGCGGACATGATCCAGGGCCACAACACCTGTCACGGCGGGTATGTGTTCACGCTGGCCGATTCCGCTTTCGCCTTTGCCTGCAACAGCCACGGGTATGCCGCCGTGGCCTCGGGCGGCTCGATCGAGTACCTGGCGCCGGTGCCGCTCGATGCGGTGCTTACGGCCGAAGCTGCCGAAACCGCACTGGCCGGACGCAGCGGCGTCTACGACGTCGCCGTGCGCAACGAACAAGGCGAGACGGTGGCCCTGTTTCGCGGGCGCTCGCGACGCGTCGGCTAGGCTGGTAGGCTGGAAGTCTATGGTGGAAGCACTGATTTGCGATGCTGTGCGCACGCCGTTCGGCCGCTACGGGGGCGCGCTGGCGGCGGTGCGGACCGATGATCTGGCCGCGCATCCCATACGCGCGCTGCTGGCGCGCAACCCCGGTCTTGATCCAGCGGCGATTGAGGACGTGCTGTACGGATGCGCCAACCAGGCGGGTGAGGACAACCGCAACGTGGCGCGCATGGCCGGGTTGCTGGCCGGACTGCCGGTCAGCGTCGCCGGAGTGACGTTGAACCGGCTGTGCGGATCGAGCCTTGATGCCGTGGCGCAGGCGGCGCGCGCGATCAAGGTGGGCGAGGCGGAGGTGATCCTCGCCGGTGGTGTGGAGAGCATGTCGCGCTCGCCCTTCGTGATGGGCAAGGCGGAAACCGCCTTCAGCCGCAGCGCCACAATGTACGACACCACCATCGGGTGGCGCTTCGTCAACCCGGCGCTCCACGCCCGCTACGGTAGCGACTCGATGCCGGAGACGGGGGAAAACGTCGCCGAACAGTTCAAGATCAGCCGCCAGGACCAGGATGCGTTTGCCTTCGCCACGCAGCAGAAATGGAAGCGCGCGCATGAGCGCGGCTTCTTTCAGCGCGAGGTGATGGCGGTGCCGGTGCCGCAGCGCAAGGGCGAGCCACGCCTGGTGGATACGGATGAGCATCCTCGGCCGGAAACCACGCTCGAGGGCCTGGCGAAGCTGAAACCGATCGTCAAAACCACCGGGACCATCACCGCCGGCAACGCCAGCGGGATCAACGACGGGGCGGTGGCGCTGCTGGTGGCTTCGCCGGCGGCGGCCGCGCGATTCGGGCTGAATCCGCTGGCGCGGGTGGTGACGTGCGCGGTGGCCGGGGTCGAGCCGCGCATCATGGGCATGGGCCCAGCCCCGGCGACGCGCAAGGTGCTGGCGCGCGCGGGGCTGAAACTGGAGCAGATGGACGTCATCGAGCTGAACGAGGCCTTTGCTTCTCAGTCGCTGGCGGTGCTGCGCGAACTGGGCCTCCGGGACGACGACCCGCGGGTGAACCCGAACGGCGGGGCCATAGCGATTGGGCATCCGCTGGGAGCGAGCGGAGGACGGCTGGCGGCGACAGCGACGTATCAGTTGCAGGCGACGGGCGGGCGCTACGCGCTTTGCACCATGTGCATCGGCGTGGGGCAGGGAATCGCCGCCATTCTCGAACGGGCTTAAGGCCGCAGACCGCTGACCTGGGAGAGCGAAGACGTCTCGTAGCCGATGCTGTAGCCGTAGAAGCGGCCGTCGGCGCTCAGGACTGGGCCGTTGATGCTCAGCTGACCAGCGCTGAGCTGGGGCGCGATCGTAACCACCGGAGTCTGCTTTCCCGTCGTCAGGTCAATGGCGTAGGTGGTGTAAGGGAACTTGGCGACGTCGGCGGCGAACAGACGTTTGCCGTCGGAGGCGAACCGCAGCGGCAGGTAGAGCGGCGGGACTTTGGTGAAGAGCCGCGGCGTGCCGCCGGCGAGAGGATACAGATACCAGCGCCCGTCGGCGGCGCTTTGCGCCAGGGCATACCTGCCATCGGCGGTCACCGGAGCGGTACCGGTAGAGCGCACGGGAGGGGATACAAACCGCGGTGGGGCGCCGGAGATGTCCTGGACGTAGATGCGCCAGGGCGCGTTGGCCGCTGGCTGCGCCAAGCCGGCCAGGGCTTTGCCGTCGGGCAGAAAGTTATTGGTAAAGCCGTAGCTGTAGATGGAGCCGCGGGGCAGCACGTCGGCGTTGCCGGCGCCGGTGGGCAAGAGTTCCAAGCTGGCGTCGGAGGAATTGGAGGTGCGGGCGGCCAAAAAGCGGCCGTCGGAGGAGAGCGCTTCGGGGATGCCGTGACCCAGCTCAACCGGCGGGCTGCCGTCGGTAGGGCGCAGGAAAATGGTGCCCTCGGGCCCTCCCGATTGGCCGCACTGGCAGAAGACAATCGTCTTGCCGTCGGCGGAGAGGTCACCGATGAAATTGGCGCCCTCCCAGGACAGATTGACTTCCTTGCTGCTGCCGGCCACGCGCGCCATCAACTCATCGCGATCTTCGACGCGGATCACTAGCGCCGTGCCACCCGGGCCGGCATCGGCCAGTTTGATGAAACCGGGAACGCGCGCAACGATGCGCTTGTCGCCGCCGAGTGAAATCGAATAAATCGCGTGCGGTAGACCGGAAGCGAGTGTGGCGCCGACGAACACGCGTCTGCCGTCGGCGCTCCAGGCCAGACCGCTGAGGGAGCGGAAGCCGGCCGCGAGCACGCGGGTCGCGCCGCCGGAGGCAGGGACGATCTCCACGTTGCCGCCACCGGACTCGATGCTGGGATGGGCCAGGAAGGCGATCCAATGGCCGTCGGGGGAAAAGCGCGGGCTGGCGTACCAGCCGTGGGTGGAGAGCAGGACATGGCCGAGCGGGTACTGCAGCTCGGCTGTGCCGCCAGAGATCTCGACCGCAGCCAGGTACCGTCCATCGGGCGCCCAGGCGGCGTAGGCGACGTCGTTGGCGCGCTCGCGCACGCCGCCACCGGTGAGCGAGGCTACGACGAGCGTGCCGGCGCAGGTCAGGAAGGCGTTCTTGCAGTTCTGAATGACGGCCAGTTTGTCCTGGTGCGATACACCGGCCAATATACCCTTGACGCCCACGGCCCGCGGCTGCGCGTCGCCGCTGCGGCGTTCATACACCTGCATGGCGTCGGAGGAGTCGGAGGACCAGTCGGCGGAGTAGACGATGCCGGCGCCGCCGGGCTCAAAGCGGGCGCTGCGGACAGTGCCGGTCTGGAACGTGATCTGGGCGTACTCGGGAGGCTCGGGCGGCGTGCCCGCGCCACGCGTGAAGAACCAGGCCAGGGCGGCGGCCACGACCGCCGCGGCGGCCAAGGTCCACAGCGGAACGCCACCCGTGGGGCGGCGCGGCGACGGAGTCAGGGCGGGCAGGGCCGCCAACGTGCTGCCGGTGCTGGTTGCACCGAGAAACTGCAGGGCGAAGGCCAGATCCTGGGCGGACTGGAAGCGCAGCGCCGGGTTTTTCTCCAGGCAACGCTGGATGATGCCGGTGAGCACGGGAGGCAGGTCGCGTCCGGTAGCCGTGAGGGGCGCGGGATCGTCGCGCACAATGGCGCTGAGCACTTCAATGCCGCTGGAACCGCCGAAGGCGCGGCGGCCGCTCACCATCTCGTACAGCACCGCGCCCAGGCTGAAAATATCGGAGCGGGCGTCGGCGGCTTCGCCGCGCGCCTGCTCGGGCGCCATGTAGCCGATGGTGCCCAGCACCATGCCCGGCTGCGTGGTGGTGGGCACGCCGGCCAGGGTTTCGGCCTCATCCGACACGGCGCTGGTCGCAAGGGGATTGGCCTTGGCCAGTCCGAAGTCGAGAATCTTGGCTTTCTCGTCGGCGGTGATGAAGATGTTTTCCGGCTTGAGATCGCGGTGGACAATGCCGTGGGCGTGGGCGGCGGCGAGGCCGCCGGCGATTTGGGCTCCCAGATCGGCCGCCTTGCGCACCGGCAGCGCCCCGCCGGAGAGCATCTGGCGCAGGGATTGGCCCTGCAGCAGCTCGGTCACCAGAAAGGGCTGACCCTCGAGCTCGCCGACGTCGTAGATGGCAAGCAGGTTGGCGTGGTTGAGGGTGGCGATGGTACGGGCTTCCTGCTCGAAGCGGCGGCGGCGCTCGGGGTCGTTGGCGACCTCGGGCAGCAGCAGCTTCACCGCCACATCGCGCTGCAGGCGGGTATCGCGGGCGCGGTAGACCTCGCCCATGGCCCCGGCGCCGAGCGGAGCCTCGATGCGGTAGGGTCCGGCCAGGGTGCCCGGGCTGAGCGCCATATCAGAACGATAGCAGGCGGGTGATGGCTGCGCGAATGGAATCCACGCTGGGTAGCAGGGCGTGGAGCAGGCCGACGTTGTAGGGCATGGGGACGTCCGGCACGGCGAGGCGCTCGACGGGCGCGTCGAGCGACAGGAAGGCCTCCTGCGCCAGGACGGCGGCGATCTCGGCGCCGAATCCGGCGGTCAGCGTGTCCTCGTGGACGATCAGGCAGCGCGCGGTTTTGTGCACCGAGGTGAGCACGGCGGCTTTGTCCCAGGGGACGAGGGTGCGCAGATCGAGAACCTCGACCGCGCCGGGCGGATCGGCGGCGGCGGCCAGGCAGCGCTCGACCATGGCGCCCCAGGTGATGACGGTGACAGAGCCGCCCGGCTGCAGGCAGGCGGCCTCGCCGAGCGGCAGAACGTAGTCGTCGCCGGGATAGGGGCGGCGTGCGCTGGCGGCATCGAGCAGGTTGCGGTGCTCGAAAAAGATGCTGGGGTTTTCGCTGCGCAGCGCCGCGCGCAGCAGACCGACCGCATCGGCGGCGTTGGAGGGGACGAGCACCTGCCAGCCGATCTCATGGGCAAACGTCACCTCGCTCGACTTGCTGTGCCAGGGATCGCCGCACTTGAAGAATCCGCCGGGCATGCGCACCACCACCGGTGCCGAGAAGCGGTTGGCGGTGCGCCAGCGCAGGGTGCCGCAATCGTTGAGCTGCTCGGTGGCCGGATCGGCGTACTTGCGGAATTGAATCTCCGCCACCGGGCGCAGGCCGGCGATGGCCATGCCGACGGCGGTGCCGATGATACCTTCCTCCGACAGGCTGGTGTCGAAGACGCGGCGGGGGCCGAAGCGGGTTTGCATGCCCTCGGTGGCCGTATGCACGCCGCCCTTGGGTCCGACATCTTCGCCGAAAGTGATGACGAGCGGGTTGCGCTCCATCTCCGCCTCGACGGTGCGGCGGATGGCGGCGACCATGTTCAGGCGCGCGCCGCTGGTCGCCGGCGCCACGGGCGCCAGGCGCGGCTGGGGGGCGAAGACGTGATCGGCGAGCGAGGCCGGATCGGGCTCGGGCCGCGATTCGGCTTCGGCCAGTGCGGCGCGCACGCCCTCGCGCGCTTGCCGCTCCATGCGTTGCCATTCCTCCTCGTAGAACAGCGCCGGCACCAGGTAGGCTTTCAGGCGGGGCAGGGGATCGCGTGCCTGCTCGGCGGCCAGCAGTTCCGGGGGTTTATACGCCTGCGAGTCCTGGCCGGAGTGGCCGCACAGCCGCGGCACGCGCAGCCGCACCAGCGCCGGGG
>JBOGKL010000278.1:0-2257 GCA_050745525.1 Terriglobales bacterium
CGTCGAGCGCCAGGGCGCGGCCGACGAGGGAGCCGTTGCCATCGGCGAGCGCCGTGCCCAGGCCGCCGCCGCCGGCGCGGACAGCAACGTGGGTCGCCGCGGGGGCGCGGGTTTCGATGCCGATGACGCCGGAGAGGGCCTCGTTGCCGTAGAGCGCCGAGGCGCCGCCGGAGACGACCGTGATCGAGGCCAGGTCCTCGTCGGGGACGCGCAGCCAATCCACCCATCCGCCGTAGAAGTCATTGAGGGGCAGCCCGTCGAGCAGCACCAGGGCGCGGCTGGCGCCGCTGGTGCCGGTACCGAGCAGGGCCACGCCCTGGGTGGTGGGATGGGCGCTGAGGGAGCCGCTCTGGCGGAAGGTCTCGAGATCGGGGAAGCGGCGAAGAAGGGCATCGGCGTTGGGTGCAGCGGCGGCCTGCAGGCGGGCGCGGCCCATGACCGCGGTCTGCAGCGGCACCGAAGCGATCGCCTGATTCCGTGCGGTTGCGGTGACGGTGACCGACTCGGACAGCGGAGCGAGGCGCAGCACGATGCGCAGCGGCGCGGCGCCGGCGGTCGCCGTGGCCGGCAAATATCCTGGGGCGCGCACGTGCACGGTGACGCCGGGAGCGGCAGCCAGCCCAAACTGGCCGCGGGCGTTGGTGCGGGCGGTCCGCCCGGCAGCTTCGACCGCGGCGCCGGCCACGGGCAGCCCGTTGCCGGCAGTGACGATGCCTTGGATGCGGGTGTGGGCCTGACCCTGAATCGGACGTTGGGCGGGGACGGCCTGCGCGCCCAAGGCCAGTGCCAGCACGCCTGCGGTCAGCGCCGTGCGCATGGATTCAGAATAGCTCGCCGGCCTGCGGCTGAAGGCTCAGCTTCCGGCGGCAGCGGCGTGGGACTGTGACTGCGCCAAAAGTTGACGGGCTTGGGCGGTGGTGGCCTGACCGGGTTCGGGGGGAACGGCGAGGTAACGCTCGAGCAGTTGCCCGGCCCAGGCGGGGTCCTGGCCGGTGTGGAGCAGCGCTTGGGCGGTGAGGAAGTCGCCGAGGCGGCTGTCGGGGTGCTGCAGCCGGGCCGCTTGCAGCACCGTGCGCGCCCGGCGCGACCGTTGCAACTGCACCAGGTTGGCGGCGTGATAGGCGCCGTAGAGGACCGAAGCGCGGTTCATCTCCCAGGCGCGGCGCAGGGGCGCGGCGGCGGCGGCGTAATCAGCGCGCTGATAGAGGGCCCGGCCCAGGGCGAAGATGCCGCGCGGATCGCCGGGGTAGTCGTGCGCGGCGGCGCGGTACTCGTTCAGCACTTGGTCCAATTGGCCTTGCCACTGATAAATCTTGGCGCGGGCCAAATGGCCGTCCACTGGGTCAATCTGGCTCAGAATGGCGGCATGTTTGAGGGCGTTGGCGGCGCTACCACCCAGAGCGGCGGGGAGATTGAGATCCATCTGAATCCATCCCCACTGGATGTCGCCGAGGCGCGGGTTCAGCTTTTCGGCTTGCTCGAGTTGCTTTTTGATGCTGTGCAGCTTGAGCATAGCCTTGAGTTGGCTGAGTGTCTCGGCGCGCCGGGCGATGGCCTCGAAGCGGTAGAGGTGGCAACTGGCGCAATCCGGATCCAAGTGGACGGCTTCGCCGGTCAGTTTCTGTGCTGCCTGAATATCTCCAAACAGAGCCTGCAGGTGACCCAAGTAAGCGAGCAGCATCGCATTATGGTCATTGCCGGCGTCGCTGGCGGCCGACTGCAGCAGGGCACGCGCCTCTTTCAACCTCCCCCATTCGACCAAATCATGAGCATGTTGCAGCAGGGAGGTGGCGGAGTTGCTGTTTTGATGAGTTGTGCGGTGCAGCGGGGTGTGTGCAAATACGGCCACGCTGAGGGCAAGGGCCACCAGCAATGCCCAGACCGGTTTTCGCCCGCCTGCGTTGAAGTCATGGCCGCCCATCCCGGTTCAATTCTATACTGAGGGGAACGGAGGTGGGAGTCCCCCCCGGCGACGATGCGCATACTGCTGGTCGAGGACGAGCACAAGGTCGCCCAGTTCATTAAGAAGGGGCTGCAGCAGGAACATTTCGCCGTGGATCTAGCCAGCGATGGGGAAGAGGCCCTGTTTCTGGCCGAGAGCAACGTCTACGACCTGATGATTTTGGACCTGATGCTGCCGAAGGTGAGCGGCTTTTCCGTCCTGGCGACGGTGCGCACGAAGAACCCCAACGTACCCATTTTGATCCTTACAGCCAAGGCGTCGGTGGAGGATCGGGTGCGGGGACTGGAGGTCGGC